>NZ_JASPHJ010000003.1:0-219476 GCF_030229085.1 Corynebacterium sp. MSK158 | reverse complement strand
ACATGAGGAGATCATGGCCAGTCAAGAAGTGGGTCATTCCACGTGGTTCCGATCCTGTATTCCCATTATCAGCGTCAAGTTGTTTGTGTGTGGGGCTAGGTTTATAGGTATTTGTCGAAGCTGTCGGGGTAGGCCACGGCCATTTGGTTAATGGCTTGTTTCCAGCCGGAAACTCGGGTCCCTTCCATGAGTCTGCCGGTTGTCGCTGAGACCCGTTTGCCCTGCTTCGCTCTCTTGGCAGCTCGTCTGTCTTCGATATTGCAGATCATCAACCATAGCGTCTTGAGCGCTGATTCATTGTTAGTGAACTGCACCCTGTTGCGGGTAGCTTTCCGCAGTTCATTGTTGAATGATTCAATCGAATTCTTCGTGTAAATGACCTTGCTGGCTGCTGGTGGGAACTGGAGAAACGGTACGAAACGCGCCCATGCATCTCGCCAGACTTTGACTGAGCGTGGATACTTTTCTGCCAATTCAGAGGCTTCAAATTCGTCTAAGGCAGCCTTAGCTGTGGACTCGTCCGTGGCGGTGTAAATCTTTTTCAACGCGGCCGATACGCCCCGGCGATCCCTGTAGGCTACCCATCGGTTAGCGGCACGAATCAGGTGCACGATACAGGTTTGCACCATAGAGTTCGGCCAAGGTTGCCTTTACTTCTTCCGGCAAGCCTTTGAACCCGTTACAGCAAACGATAAAGACGTCTTTAACCCCACGGTTAGAAAGATTGGCGCATACTTGCGCCCAGGATGAAGCGCTTTCTTCTTTGGCCATCCACAATCCCAAAATGTGTTTGATACCGTCCAGATCCACACCGATTGCCATGTACGCGGACTTATTGACCACTAGGCCGCCATCGCGGAGTTTAATGCGCAGCGTGTCCAGGAAAATGACCGGGTAGAACTCGTCTAGCTGGCGGTTTTGCTAGACCATGACCTCATCGAGGACGGCATCGGTGACTGCGGAAATCGTCTCATGGGAAATATCAACACGCATCGCCGTTGCCATATGGTGCTGGATGTCCCTAATTGTCATCCCACCGGCGTACAAGCTAACGGTCATGTCATCGACATCGGTCAATCTCCTCGAGCCTTTAGGGACCATAGTCAGCAAGAATGTGCCAGCCCTATCCCTCGGCACATCAACGGTAACTGGCCCGTAGTTAGAATCCACGGTCTTTGGATACGACCCGTTGCGGTGATTGTCTGTTCTAGCTGCAGCTTTAGCGCTCCTGTCGCCAGACTCGTAGCCCAGGTGGGCATCCATTTCAGCGTTGAGTCCCCTGGTAATCGAGGCTTGCAACATGCCGCGAACCAGGTCGTTGGCATCCGTTGTAGACGTGCCTAGGTCATCAATCAGCTTCGCGATTTCAGGGTTAGCAAGAAGCTTCTTTTCAATCGCATCAATCTTGGCCTTATCAGCCGGATCTCGTCTCGCCACAGTAGTCATTCTGGTCCATCTCCTCATGCAGGTTAGGTACCCACACACAAACCATCAGACACTCTCTATTCCGAAGCCACTCCGGCGGCGTGGGCCGCGCACAACAAGGACCGCGATAAGCTGCAGGACATTAGCCGTGAGATGCTCGGCAGCGCCCTCGACTTGGTCATGGCCGCTGGCCACCCGTTCTACGATAATGACCACCAGAAGGTCGATACTCCCGACTATAGCTTCATGTACGAGGACGACTACGCCAAGCTTTCCGGAGGCGAGACCGACTGGAATTACTTCGAGTCCAACGATGACTTCAAGAAGATGGCGCAAGGTGACGTCAAGCCGTAGCAGAAGTATTGGGGTATCGCGCAGGTAGGTTCCACGTTGCAGAACTCCCGCTCGGGCGAGGCAAAGGCTCCGTACTCTGACCCGCTTAACGACGTCGTCGATCTCCCCACCATGACGACTGGCGCCCTCAATGCGCTGGGACAGGACGAGGATGGCTTTTCCATCATGATTGAGGGCGGTGCCATCGACTGAGCCGGCCACGGAAATAACCCAGTGCGCGATATCGAGGAGACTCAGGACTTTAATAAGTCGGTTGATGCTGCCATCAAGTAGGTAGAGGAGAACTCCTCGTGGGAGGACACTTTGCTCGTCGTGACCGCGGATCACGAAACCGGTTATCTATCCGGTGCGAATGAGGCAGCGACGGACGACAACCCTGATGCGGAAGACCGCTTTAACGCCATGGAAGGCGAAAAGGGCAAGGTCGCTCGGCACGGTTGGTACTCCGGGCAGCACACCAACCAATTGGTGCCATTCTTCTTCAAGGGTGCAGGCTCTGAGGACATCATGGCTAATACCTCCGGTACGGATTCGGTGCGCGGCGATTTCATCGATAACACCTTGGTGGCCAACTTGGTCTTTGATGAGTGGTGGAATGGTGACGCCGGCTCTGCCGACGAGCCAGAGCAGCCGGGAAGTACTACTAATCCGGCGGATGATGCAGGAAAGAAGGGCAGCAGCAAGGGCTTTGCCGCAGGTCTAGCTACAGGCCTAGGAATCTTGGGCGCTGTCGTTGGCGGACTCGGTTTCCTAGCCACGCAGATGGGTGTGCTCAATATTGACCTAAAGCCCATCTATGAGCAGCTAAAGCGCGTCGGCCTGCGCTAAACAAACGGAAGTAGGCCTAACGCCACGTTAAAGTCCTGCCCTCAGCTGCAGAAGCGGAGGGGCAGGACTTTTCTTAGCTCTGGGAAATCGGAGTTGGTTGGATCTTCCAGACCTCGTTGGCATAGTCCGCGATGGTCCGGTCGGAAGAAAAGCGGCCAGAGTAGCAAATATTGAGCCACGCCTTCTTGGCCCAGGCAAGTTGGTCTGCCTCGTATTCGGCAGCCATGCGGTCGCGGGTCTCGCGGTAGTCGGCGAAGTCACCTAGGACGTAGTACTGGTCTTGAGCGTGCTCCCCGAAGCCGTCGAGAAGCGAGGCGCGCAGATCGCCGAAGATACCGGCATTGTCTGCGCCCAGGGTGCCGTCGACAAGCGCATCCAGTACGCGGGCCAAGCCTGGCACGCTCTGGTAAAGCTCGCCCGGGTTGTACTCGGCGCGCAGCTGTGGCAATTCCTCATTGCGGGCGCCGAAGATATAAGCGTTGTCCTCGCCAACCGCCTCGACGATTTCTACGTTTGCTCCATCCATGGTGCCCAAGGTCAGGGCACCATTCATCATGAACTTCATATTGGACGTGCCGGAGGCTTCCTTGCCAGCCACAGAAATCTGCTCAGAGATATCAGCGGCTGGGATGATGTGCTCGGCGGGGGAGACGTTGTAATTCTCTACGAAGACGACGCGGATGATGTCCTTGGTGGCCGGGTCGTTATTGACCAGGTCTGCGATGGTGTTGATGAGCTTAATAATCGCCTTAGCGCGGTCGTAGCCCGGTGCGGCCTTGGCACCAAAGATGAAAGTACGCTTCGGCACAGTTTCGCCCTCGTCCTTGATGCGGAAGTAGAGGTCAAGGACGTAGAGGGCGTTCATCAGCTGGCGCTTGTACTCGTGCAGGCGCTTAATCTGCACGTCAAAGATGGAATCAGGGTCGATTTCAGCGCCTTGGTGGACGTTTACCCACTGCGCAAAGTCGCGCTTATTGGCCTGCTTGATGGCGATCAGTTCTCGTAGTAGGTCAGCATCGTCGGCCTTATCGGCGAGTCTGGCCAGCTGGGTGAGGTCAGTAACCCACGCATCGGAACCAGCCTGCTGGGTGAGCAGTTCTGCCAGGCGGGGGTTGCACATCTTCAGCCAGCGGCGCGGGGTGACGCCATTGGTCTTATTGTTGAATTTTTCTGGCCAGAGCTCATGCCATTCGGACAGCGTATCGGCCTTGATGATTTCGGTATGCAGGGCGGCGACACCGTTAATGGAGTAAGCGGCGTAGCAGGCGATCCAGGCCATGTGAACCTGTCCGTTGGACACCGGCGCCATGTAGTCAATGCGACCTTGATCCAGGCCGCGATGGGCCATATCTTCGCGGAAGCGGCGATCGATTTCTTCCACCAACTGCCAGATGCGCCAGAACAGCTTTTGGAAGATGGACACTTCCCAGCTCTCCAGTGCCTCTGCGAGCACGGTGTGGTTGGTGTAGGCGAAGGTCTCGGTGACGATCTTCCATGCCGCATCCCAGCTCAGACCATGGTCATCGAGCAATATGCGCAAGAGCTCTGGGATGGCGAGCACGGGGTGAGTGTCATTGAGCTGGATGGAGTTGTACTGCGCAAAACCGGTGAGGTCCTCGCCGTGCTGGGCAATGTAGTTATCCACCATGGTCTGCAGGGATGCGGAGACAAAGAAGTATTGTTGGCGAACGCGCAGTACCTTGCCCTCGTAGGTGGTGTCGTTGGGGTAGAGCACGCGGCAGATATCCATGACGCGCTCGCGATCGACAATGGCCTCCGTAAAACGCTGGGAGTTGAAGGCGTCGTAATCGAATTCAGCGATGGGTTCGGACTTCCACAGGCGTAGCGTGCCTACGTTATCGGTTCCATAGCCGGTGATAGGCATGTCATAGGGAATGGCGCGCACATCCATGTCATCGAAGTGGACACGGCGTTGCTCGGAGGCGCGGCGGATGATGAAGTCATAGCCGTTTTCCATCCATGCATCAGGCTGTTCCTTCTGGAAGCCATTCTCAAAGGACTGGCGGAAAAGGCCGTAACGGTAGAGCAGGCCATAACCGGTGACGGGGTAGTCCTGGGTGACAGCGGAATCGAGGAAGCAGGCGGCAAGGCGGCCGAGGCCACCGTTGCCGAGCGCGGCATCGTGCTCGGCGTCGAAGACATCGCTCAGTTCGTGATCGGCAGCGGTGGCCGCTGCCTTGGCATCGTCGACCAAGCCCAGGTTGGTGAGGTTATTGAGCAGCGCGCGGCCCTGCAGGAACTCCGCGGAGAAGTAGTGCTGCTGGCGGGTGGCAGCGTAAGCCGAACGGGTGCGCTCCCAATTATCGGCAATCTGCTCCATGACGGCGCCGGATAGGCCCGACCAGAACTTGCGGTAGGAAGCGCTGTGCGGGCTCACACCGGAGGCCGCACGAACATGGGAGGGAACGGTGGATTCGAAAACAGAGTGCCGTGGCTGGCTCATGTGAAACCTTAAGTTAGTGGGAAGTCACGAAACGTCTGCCAGCTTAATAGGATTGGCGCAGCCTTGCAGGGGGGAATAGGGAAAGGCGCGCCGGGTACCTAGGACTTAGCCAAGTAGGTCAATGCCGCACCATATGCTGCCCGGGTGGAGGCATATACGGTCGGGGCATAGTCCGGAAGGAAGGTCGCCTGGTGGTTGACAGGCGGATCCTCTAACTCATTTTCCGGAGTGCAACCGATGTGCCAGAAGACATAAGGTACGCCCCATGCTTGTGGTAGATAGCAAAAGTCCTCAGAGGCGGTAGAAGGGGAGGCGATGACCGAATCGGAGCCGAAGGCGGCATCGAAAACCTCGGCCACTGGTGCGTGGGCCGTAGCGTCGTTATCGGTGACCTCGCCGTGAGCGTAGTACTCAAAGGTCGGGTCCTGCTCGCTTCCGGACGCCACACACTCGGCCTTGACCATGCGCTCGAGGGAGGCATAGACCTTTTCCGCGAGTGCGGGATCGTAATAGCGCGTATTGAGCACGAGCTCGGCGGATTCGGGAATGATGTTGTTTTTATCGCCGGAGTGAAGCTCGCCTACAGAGATGACAAAAAACTCGTGTGGGGCAACTTCGCGGCCCACGATAGCTTGGAGGCGGGTGACGATCATGGCCGCGATATAGGTGGGGTCGATGGAGTTATGGGGCATGGAGGCGTGGGCCGACTTTCCAAAGACGCGAATGCGCAGGGAATCGCAGCCGGCCATGATGGGGCCGGCGGTGTGGCGCACAGTACCGGCGCGGCCGGGCATGATGTGTTGTCCTAGGCAAATATCGGGACGAGGCACACGCTCGATGAGGTTATCGGCCAACATGTCCTTAGCCCCCACGGAGGATTCTTCGGCCGGTTGGAAAAGGGCGAGGAAGGTGCCGGACCAGGAGCTCCGAGAGGCGTCGAGAAGCGCGCAGGCACCCAGCAGCGCCGTGGTGTGCATATCGTGCCCGCAGGCGTGCATCTTTCCATTAGTGGCGGAATAGGACACGCCCGTGGCTTCCTCGACAGGCAACCCATCGAAGTCTGCGCGCAGCAAAGCAGTGGGACCATCGCCGTTGCGGAAGATAGCGACCATGCCAAAGCCACCGATATTTTCCACTACCTCGCAGTCAAAATCGGCGAGCTTGGCGCGGATGCGAGCGGCGGTGCGCTCCTCTTCATGCGAAAGCTCGGGGTGGCGGTGCAGGTCTTCGTAAAAGTCCTGCTGCCACCCCAGATCGGCTTCTTGGGAAGTGACAAGCTGGGCGATGCGGGCAGAATCAGACATGGTTTCACACCTTAGGGATTGGGTAGGGTTGGCGCTATGCCGGTTATTCAATTTGATGTTTTGGTTCCCAACGCGCAAGCAGAGCGCGTCGCGGAAATCTTTACCACCGCCACGGACAAGCTGGTGGAGAGTGGTTCGCTTTCCTCAGCTGACGTTACCCGCCCAGAGGCACCGCAGTTTCCAGAGGGGTTGGAGGAGCAGCTGCGGCAAAATTATCGCGACGAGCATGAGGACCGCGACCTTGAGGACGCGAGCGTGCACCGCTACGACATTGCGGTGGCGGGCGTGAGTGGCTCGGTCAACCAGCTGGGCATGGTGCTCTCGCGCCTTCTCACCCCGCATGCAGTGCTGCCCAAGGACCACGTATTGCTTGAAGACGAGCTGGCACATGAGCGGCCCGCTATCTTCCCGTGGTCACTGTCCATTCGGCCTTAGAGCTGCTTAACGATGTCCCCGGCGGCCGCCGCTAGCTGCTGGGCCAACGAGCCTTCTTGACTAAGGGGAGCGCAATAGGCGTCGGTGTCATGCTCGAAGGAGCCGGCGATAATGCCCACGGGAGTTCCGGCTTGTCGGGCGAGATCCGTGATGGTTCCGACTGCCTTGCCGGTCAGAGACTGTTCATCAAAGCGGCCCTCGCCAGTAATGACGAGATCGGCAGCGGCGATCTTTTCCGGAAGGCCCAGTGCTGCGGCTACGTGCGTGCCGCCGGACAGGACGCGCACGTGTTCGTCTGAGCCCCAGAGGGTGCGCGAGAGCCAGGACAGGCCAATGGGAAGGCCACCCGCGGCGCCAAAATATTCGGAATCTGCATCGGTGTCGGTAACCTCGCAGGCTTGGAGCATGGCGCCGGCCAGCAGCGCTACTTGTTCGCCTTTAGCTCCCTTTTGGGGGCCGTACATGGTTGCCGCCTGCACTGGGGTAGCGCGGGTATCTGCCAGCAGTGTGAAGTCGAGCATGCCGGCCTTGATATTGAGCTGCGCGGTATCGATGTGGTCCAGCTGAACGAGAGGAGCGCCGCCCTTGGGCAGGGCATAGCCGCGGGCGTCGTGCGCGGCGGCGCCGAGTGCGGTGAGGACGCCCATCCCGGCGTCAATGCTGGCGGTGCCGCCTAGTCCCAGCACGATCGAGGTAGCACCTCGTGTTTCTGCGTCCGCGATCAGCACGCCGGTGCCATAGGAATCGGCGTGGAGCGGATCAAGGCTGTCCTGCACGGCTGGCAGCCCGGTGGCAGAGGCGACGTCAATGAACGCAGTGGTTCCGGCGAGAACATAGCTTGCCTGAGTCAAGCGGCCAATGGCGTCGGTAGTGGGCAGGGTAATGGTCTCGGCGGATTGTCCGCCGGCCGCTGCTGCCTGCGCAAGGACGGCAGCGGAGCCTTCGCCGCCATCGGCCATGGGCAGGGTGGTCACTGTGGCGTCGGGAAGCACCTGGCGCACTCCCATAGCAATGCTGGCTGCGGCCTCGGGCGCGGAGGCGGTGCCTTTAAACGAGTCTGGGGCGACGACAATATGCATGCCCGCAATTATAAAGCCCGTGTGCAATGGGGCACTGCGCGGCTTAAGTTTCGAACGGTCTACAGAAAATATCTATCTTTATTGTGGCTGGTAAGAGGTGTTGTGTATCTCCCTAAGCCCTCGAACCTGTTTGCATTATCGGTAGTGTGATAGGAAACTGGTATCTGTTCTTACGAGTCCACAGAATGGAATGCACACCATGTCAGTAGATAGCCAAATCTCTGAGTACTACGACAAATTGCTCAAGCGCAATGCGGGAGAACCAGAATTCCACCAAGCGGTTTCTGAGGTCCTGGATTCGCTGAAAATTGTCCTGGAAAAAGACCCGCAATACGCGGACTACGGCCTGGTGGAGCGCCTGTGCGAGCCTGAACGCCAGCTCATTTTCCGCGTGCCATGGATCGACGATAATGGCGAAATCCAGGTCAACCGCGGCTTCCGCGTTCAGTTCAACTCCGCGCTCGGCCCCTACAAGGGAGGCCTCCGATTCCACCCCTCGGTCAACCTGGGCATCATCAAGTTCCTCGGCTTTGAGCAGATCTTCAAAAACTCCCTGACCGGCCTGCCCATCGGCGGCGGCAAGGGCGGTTCTGACTTTGATCCCAAGGGCAAGTCCGAGGTAGAGGTCATGCGCTTTTGTCAGTCATTTATGACGGAGCTGCACCGCCACATTGGCGAATACCGCGACGTGCCAGCCGGTGACATCGGCGTCGGCGGCCGCGAGGTCGGATTCCTCTTTGGCCAGTACCGCCGCCTGACCACGCAGCATGAATCTGGCGTCCTCACCGGCAAGGGATTGACCTGGGGTGGTTCCCTGGTTCGTACTGAGGCCACGGGCTTTGGCACGGTCTACCTCACCAATGAGATGATGAAGACGCACGGCGAGTCTTTCGACGGCGCCAAGGTTATCGTCTCCGGTTCTGGCAATGTGGCCATCTACGCCGCAGCTAAGGCCCAAGAGCTCGGAGCCACCGTAGTTGCGATGTCTGATTCCTCCGGCTACATCACCACCCCTAATGGCGTGGACATTGAACTGCTCAAGGACGTCAAAGAAAACCGCCGTGCACGTATTTCCACCTATGCCGAGGAAGCTGGAAACGGCGTGGAATACCACCAGGGTGGAAATATCTGGGAAGTACGGGCAGACGTGGCTTTGCCGTGCGCAACGCAAAATGAGCTCGATGGTGAATCCGCAAAGAAGCTCGTCGATGGCGGCGTGCGCTACGTAGCCGAAGGCGCCAATATGCCGTCTACCCCAGAGGCGGTCCATGTCTTCCAAGAATCTAAAATCAACTTCGCGCCGGGCAAGGCCGCCAACGCTGGTGGCGTTGCTACCTCCGCGCTAGAAATGCAGCAAAACGCATCCCGTGACTCCTGGTCCTTTGAATACACCGATGATCGCCTCCATTCGATCATGTCCAATATCTTTAAAAACATCGATAGCACGGCTAAAGAATATGACCGTGAAGGCGATTACGTTGCCGGT
The DNA here is from genome assembly GCF_030229085.1 of Corynebacterium sp. MSK158. Lineage (NCBI taxonomy): Bacteria > Bacillati > Actinomycetota > Actinomycetes > Mycobacteriales > Corynebacteriaceae > Corynebacterium > Corynebacterium sp. MSK158. The sequence continues at coordinate 210,101 of NZ_JASPHJ010000003.1, read as the reverse complement.
GCAAATATTGCTGGCTTCAAGAAGGTAGCGGACGCCATGCTGGCACAGGGCGTCATTTAGTAGCTCGCTTTTACTTTTAAGCTCCCCTTCTGCACTGCCTTTGTGTAGTGGAGAAGGGGAGCTTGTGGCTTTTTAGAAGCGCCATTAATTCCGTGCGCGGGCCGATAGTTGGAGATGATCGGCTCTGGAAGTGAAATCTGCAGTACACACTCGGTGCGTGGCCTCCACGTCTGGCACGTGAGGGCATGTAAAATTCGCAGCATGTACCGTGTCTTTGAGTCCCTAGATGAACTAGTCCAGCACTTGGAAGAGGCCCATAGCCTCCCTATGACCTCTAATTGCATGGTTCCGCGCCATGAAATGCTCGCGCTTCTCGACGACCTCCGAAACGCCCTGCCCGTTGAAATTGATGACGCGCAGGATGTCTTGGATAAGCAGGATGAAATCCTCCACGGCGCCGAAGAGCGTGCGGATCAGACCATCAATGACGCTAATGCGCAGGCCGACGATATCGTGGGCCATGCTCGCGAGGAGGCGGATGCCACGGTCTCCCACGCAGAACAGCATGCCGCCAAGCTAGTGGCTGATGCTGAAGCTCGCGCTCAGTCCATGGTGGAACAGGCCCGCGCGGAGGCTGACCGCACCATTGCTCAGGCCAATGATGAATATGAACGTTCCGTGGCAGAAGGTCGTGCTGAGCAAGAGCGCATGGTTTCGGAATCGGAAGTTGTCCGCCGCGCTGATGAGGAAGCACACCGCATTGTGGAGTCCGCCCATACCGAGTCCAACCGTCTGCGCAGTGAATGTGATGAGTTTGTAGACGGCAAGCTAAGTGAATTTGAAACCACCCTCAATGGGCTGCTGCGTACCGTAAGCTCTGACCGCTCTGCACTGCGCGGCGGTGCCGGCGTCCGTTCCCGCGGCGGCGACTACCAGCCCTCGGGTCGTGCCGGTGGCGTTGCGGGAGGCCCCCGTTACGCAGAAGGCGAGGCATACGAGCGTCGCTATAACGAGCGCTAAACCTTTAAATTCTTTCTGCCTTTAAGCTTCATTTCCTGGATGGCACTGGGCTCTGGAGCTTGAGGGGTGAGGGATGGTTTGGTCCCTTATATCAGGCACGGCTAAAGGCTCTGGTGGGTGGGCAGACGGTTTGTCGTACACCGTCTGCCCACCCACCAGAGCCTTAATGTTTTCCTACCAGCGCGGGCAGTTCAGGAGGTTGTGCGGGAGCGCGGCAGTGTGGTGGGCACTGCCGTATTTGCTGCATGGGGAGCAGCTGTTAATGGCGTGTGTGTGGACGTGGCGCTGCCTTCTTCCCTCGAGGTGAGATGCGCAGGCGCGGCGGATTGGACGGCCATACATGCTGCAATGATTGTGGTCACTAAGCCGGGGAAAAGGAATGCAACGAGTGCGGTAAAGAAATAGGAAGACAGTGACGTCACAGAACTATCCCTAAAGTTTTGCGGAAAGCACACGGCGCACATACTCACTAACGCACCTGTGGCAACTAGCATGGTGCCTACAGAAATAAGTGCGGTAGGAATGGTTTCTCGTGAGAACCAGGTAATGGCGCCTGCGCTTAGGGAAAAGATGAGTGCGCCGGTAAGCACCGAAAGGTCCATGCCAGTGGGCAATACCAGGATGGTGCCAGCTATCAAACCGGCAACGATGCTGCAGATGAGTGCAGTAAAAAGGCGAATCCCACTAGCGCCATAGATTCCTGAACGGTCCGGCTGTGGAGTGGCGTGCACGAGCGTGCCGGCAATGGTTAATACCGCGGCAGGAAGGCAGCTAAAAACGGCGAATCCGAGCGCGATGCTTTGCGGATCCGTGGAGGCTAGCGCCAAGTGGTAGGTCATGCCTCCACCCTAAGGACGGCTTTTGCTTGGGAAAAGGCTATTCCGGAAAGGTATAGGCCCTTTTACTTTAAACGACAGACTCTTGACAGAAAGTTTGCCTGTGCTGGCCGCTAGGCGGAGTTTGCGGGGCAAGGTAGACTACCTAGTGTTATGACATCACCATTGAAGTTCGATGTGGGCGAATTGTTGAACGCCCAAGGCGCTGACGCACTGCCGGAGCAACGCACCCAGACCGGCCCCGCACCTGAGAGGATCGGCGTCGAGATGATCGCTATTCCGAAGGGCGAGGAGCTCACTGTAGACACCACCTTGACCCCTCTAGGTGCAGGTGTCTTGGTGGATGCCAACGTATCTGGACGGCTGACAGGGGAATGCTCCCGGTGCTTGAAGGAACTGCACCCAGAGCTGGACTTGCACGTCACGCAGGTCTTTGCCGCCGATGAATCCTTCGTCTCTGGCGATGATCCTGCAGCCGATGATGAGGGCTCCGGAGATGAGATTCCGGAGATCGAGGATGATGAGCTGGACCTTTTGCAGGCCGTGATCGATGAGGCAGGTCTTAACCTTCCCTTCGCGCCGGTGTGTGAGGACGGCTGTGAGATTGACACGCCTGAAGGGGTGACCACCGGTATCTCTGGTGAAAAAGAGGAAGACAAGGTCGATCCCCGCTGGGCTGGTTTGGAGAAGTTCCTATGAGCCGCAAAAAGAAGCTAACCGGGGAAGAAGCACTGGCAGCTGAATTTGCTGCAGTAGACCACAGTCCATTGTTGGAATCGCTCGGCGTGGAATTGCAACCAGAACACCTGCGTTTGGCGCTTACTCACCGGTCGTTTGCCAATGAGAATGGGCATTTGCCTAATAACGAGCGCTTGGAGTTTTTGGGCGATGCGGTGCTGGGCCTGTCGGTGGCCTCTCAGCTCTACATCACCTATCCCTCCCGTCCGGAATCGGATATTTCCAAGATGCGTGCTTCGATCGTCTCGCGCTACGGGCTATCGGATATTGCTCGTGAGATAAACCTCGGCCCGCACATATTGTTGGGTAAAGGCGAGCAATCCACTGGTGGCCGCGATAAGGATTCCATCCTTGCCGATACCACCGAGGCAATCTTTGGCGCTATCTACCGCGAGCATGGATTCGAAACTGCGCGAGATGTCATCCTGCGCTTGTTTGCGGAAAAAATCGAAAATGCCACTGTGAGCGGCCGCCACTTGGATTGGAAGACCACTTTGCAGGAGCTGTGCGCCGAGCTTAAGGCACCGATGCCGGTCTACTCGGCTACCTCCACCGGCCCAGAACATGACCAAACCTTTAACGCGGTAGCTACCGTAGCTGGTCTAACCGTGGGCAATGGAGTGGGACACAATAAGAAGCTGGCCGAGCAGCAAGCGGCTCAGGAGGCGTGCCAGACTTTGCGTGAGACTCCTCTCTTGGTGCAGGGCACTGCGCATAAAGAAGGCTAAGCATGCCGGAACTGCCGGAAGTCGAGTCCGTACGCCGGGGTCTTGAGCCCCACGTGGTGGGGCGGACTTTTGAGTCTGTACGAGTGCGGCACCCCCGCGCCAACCGTGGCCAAGATGAGCCGCTTTCCGGTCTTCTTGTCGGTAAAGAGATCGCCGCTGTGGCCCGGCGAGGCAAGTTTATGTGGCTGGAATTTGTGGGCGAAGATTTCATGGATCCCCACCGCGACGTCCTTTTTGTCCACTTAGGCATGTCGGGCCAGGTTCGAATCGGCACGACCGATTCGCCGCATCTGCGCATTAGTGCTCAGCTAAGCGGTGGGGTAGAGCTTAGCTTTGTAGACCAGCGCACCTTTGGCTATTGGCTCTATGCACCGTGGGCGAAGATCTCGCACATCGGCATTGACCCGTTGGAACCAGACTTTGACATTGTGGCTACCGCACGGCGCCTGCGGGCAAAGAAAACTGCAGTAAAGACCGCACTGTTGGATCAAACCTTGGCTTCTGGAATCGGCAATATCTATGCCGATGAATCCCTGTGGGCGGCACAGATTCCGCCCCGCAAAAAAGCATCGACGTTGCGGCAAAAGGATGCCGTAACCCTGCTCGAATCGGCCCAAGAGGTTATGGCCGCCGCCCTAAAAGTGGGTGGCACGAGCTTCGATTCCTTGTACGTCAACGTGAACGGCGAATCGGGATACTTCTCGCGGTCCTTGGCCGCGTATGGGCGGACTGGCCAGCCCTGTCAGCGTTGCGGAACGCCCTTGGAGCGCTGCGTAATTTCAGGGCGTTCCACCCATTTCTGCCCCCATTGCCAATAAGTTATGGCGCATGAGGTTCACGTTGTGAACCTCAAGGCAGTAAATTATTCTGCATGGATTTTCTTGAAAATGTCGTAACGACATTTAATGACGGCGTCTGGTCGTGGATTCTGCCCTGGCTGCTCATCGCTGCGGGCCTATTCTTCGGCATCCGTACCGCTTTGGTGCAGGTGCGCATGGTGCCAGATATGTTCCGCGCCGTCGTCGAGCGGCCCAAGGGGGAAGGTCGCGATGAGGACGAGGACTACGGCGGCATCTCTGCTTTCAAGGCCTTTACTATTTCGGCCGCCTCCCGCGTCGGCACCGGTAACGTGGCCGGCGTGGCCGTGGCCATTTCCGTGGGCGGTCCAGGTGCTGTCTTTTGGATGTGGCTCATCGCCATCCTTGGTGGTGCAACTGCATTCATCGAATCCACGCTGGCGCAGCTGTGGAAGGTGCGCGATGGTGATGGTTACCGTGGCGGCCCAGCCTACTACATGAAGCGCGGTTTGGGCTGGGGCCCGCTTGGCGTTCTTTTCTCCATCGCTATCGCCTTTACCTTTGGTTTGGTCTACAACGCCTTCCAGACCAACGCCATCGCGGATGCGGTGTCCTTCTCCTTTGACCGCGATGACACCATGTTCCGCGCCATCATCGGTGTTGTTATCGCCGTGGTTGCAGGCCTCATCATCTTTGGCGGTGTTAACCGCATTGCCAATATCACCCAGATCATCGTGCCTTTTATGGCGGTGGCCTACCTGCTTGTCGGCGGTTTTGTAGTCATCACGAACTTTGACAAGGTGCCGGGAATGATTGGAGATATTGTCGGTCACGCACTGGGCATTAAGGAAATCGCAGGCGCCGGTCTCCGTGCGGCCATGATGAAGGGTATTCAGCGCGGACTGTTTTCCAACGAAGCTGGCGAGGGCTCTGCTCCGAATGCAGCGGCTACCGCGGCAGTCTCGCACCCTGTCAAGCAGGGCCTGGTGCAAACCCTTGGCGTGTACTTCGACACCTTGGTGGTGTGTACCATCACCGCCTTCGTCATCTTGCTGGGGCCGGAGATTGCCTACGGCGCTGAAGCAGAAGGCGTCTCCTTGACTCAGGCGGCTTTGTCTTCTGAGGTGGGCGAGTGGGGTATCCACTTCGTCAGCTTCATCCTTTTCTTCCTGGCTTTCTCCTCCATCCTGGGTAATTACTATTTGGCGGAATCTAACCTGGAGTACCTCACCCAGAGCAAGCCTGCGCTGGTAATCTTCCGCCTCGTTGTGCTCTTCTTTGTCTGGTTCGGCGCAGTGGGCTCTCTGCCGCTGGTCTTTGCCTTGGCAGATACCGGTGCGGCAACCATGGTGATTCTCAATATCATCGCCATCGTGCCACTATCCGGTGTGGCGATTAAGTTGCTCAAGAATTACAACAAGCAGCGCAGCCAAGGCATTGACCCGGTATTCCACCGCGATATGATGCCGGAGCTGAAGGGCGTAGAGTGCTGGGACGGATCGGATCCTGTCACTCGCCGCAGCGAGGAGGATCGCCGCGTGTTGCGCGATAAGGGACACCACGACCGCTATTAGAAATTAGGGAGGCCGCATGGCACTGGAAAGAATGACCGCTTTTGTCCATGGGCACGTTCAAGGCGTGGGCTTTCGGTGGTGGACGCGCTCCCGTGCCCTTGAGCTCGGCTTGAACGGGCATGCCACTAATCTGGCCGATGGCCGGGTGCAGGTGGTAGCTGAAGGTCCGCGGGAGAAATGCGAGGAATTGCTGGGACTCCTCAAAGAGCAGCCGAGTACGACCCGCCGCCCGGGAACGGTGGATCTGGTCGTCGAACAATGGGCTGCCCCTAAGGGCGAATCTGGCTTCATCGAACGCTAACTCGCAGCACAAGCCCGCCCAGCCGAATCTCGAGGCTCGGCTGGGCGGCTGCGTTCAAGGCTTGCTAAACTTACCCAAATGCACCTGAAATCGCTGACGCTGAAAGGCTTCAAATCATTCGCGTCGGCGACGTCTCTGAAATTCGAGCCAGGAATTTGCGCCGTCGTCGGACCGAATGGCTCCGGCAAGTCCAATGTGGTCGACGCCCTGGCCTGGGTTATGGGTGAGGGAAGCGCCAAGACGCTGCGCGGTGGAAAGATGCAGGACGTCATCTTTGCCGGCGCTGGTGACCGCAAAGCGCTGGGGCGCGCCGAGGTCACCCTCACCATTGATAATGCGGACGGTGCGCTGCCAATCGAATACTCGGAAGTGTCGGTCACCCGCCGGATGTTCCGCGATGGCGCCAGCGAATACGAAATCAATGGCGCCAAAGCGCGCCTGATGGATATTCAGGAGCTGCTATCTGATTCCGGTATTGGCCGCGAGATGCACATTATCGTCGGCCAAGGCAAGCTTTCTGAGATCCTAGAATCGCGGCCTGAGGATCGGCGCTCGTATATCGAAGAGGCTGCGGGTGTGCTCAAGCATCGCCGCCGCAAGGAAAAAGCGCAGCGCAAGCTCACCGGCATGCAGGCCAATTTGGATCGCCTGCAGGACCTTACTGATGAGTTGGGCAAGCAGCTCAAGCCTTTGGCCCGTCAGGCTGAGGCCGCGCAGCGCGCTGCCACTGTACAGGCTGATTTGCGCGACGCTCGCCTGCGGCTTGCCGGCGATAGGGTAGTGCGCCTGCGCAGCAAGTTTCAGGAGGCCGAGCGCGCGGCCGAGGTCCTAGCCGAGCAAGTAGAAGAAGTTACTGCGCAGCTAGAAGAGGCAACGGGTTCCCAGCTAGAAGTGGAAGCCCAGCTGGAGGAGATTAACCCCAAGGCGGATTCCGCCCAAAAGCTGTGGTTCGACCTATCCACGCTTTCCGAGCGCATTTCCGCCACCCAGCGCATCGCGGAGGAACGAGCGGCCAATGCCGGCGCCCAGGTGGCCTATTCTGGCCAGGACCCGGATGACCTAGAGGCCCGTGCTGCCCGCGCGGACGAAGAGCATGCGGAGCTTCTCGCTGCGGCAGAGGAAGCTGCGGAACGCCTAGAGGCTATCCGCGAGGAGGTAGCAGAGCGTCGTGAGGCATTCGAGGCCGCTGAGCGCGAGCACATGGCGCAGCTGCGGGCTATTGCGGATAGGCGTGAGGGCGTCGTCCGCCTCATCGCCGCAGAAGAAAAGGCGGCAGGCCAGGTAACTTCGGCAGAAGAGGAGCTGGCGCGTCAAGAAGAGACCTTGACTTCTACCAAGCAGCGCACCCAAGCTGCCCAGGCGGAAGCCGATGAGGTAGCGGATAAGTTGCAGTCTTTGGCCGGTGAGCGTGAGCCGCTCGAGGAAGCCCATGTGCGAGCGGCCAGTGAATCGGGTGCGGCCGATAAGCGTTTGGAGCAGCTACGCGATGAGCAGCGCGAGCGCGAGCGCGCCGTCTACACGTTGCGCTCCCGCATCGATACCTTGGCTCAAACTGCGCCGGAAAAGATTGAGGTAGGCGAGCATTTCCAACCGTTGGCCGAGTTCATTACCACCAAGTACGAGACCGCGGTAGCCGCCGCGTTGGGTGCTTTTGCAGAGGCCCAGGCGGGCGAGATTTCTGCCCAGCTGATTGCGGACTTGGAAAAGGGCACGCGCTCTGCGCTTATCGACGTCTCCGTGGCCGCCCCTTCCTCTTCCTGGCGCGTGGATGCGTCTTTGCCCGCAGGCACCTCGTGGTTGCTCGACCACATTGCGGTGGTTCCAGAGGTATCCGCCGCGCTGCACCGCCTCCTTGCGGATGTCGTGCTCGTCTCCGATGTCGCGGAGGCGAAAAAGCTGGTGGCCGAGGACCCCCGCCTGCGTGCGGTCACCGAATCCGGCGTGGTGCTGGGTGAAGGTTGGGTAGAAGTAGGCACCGGTGCCTCATCCACCGTCGAGGTTTCCGCCCGCATCGCGGAGGCAGAGGAGCAGTTGGAATCTGCCACGCAGGAGCTGGAAGAACTATCGGGCACGCTTGAGGGCGCGAAGATCGCGGCGGAGGATGCCCGAGTGACTGCAGCCTCGGCAAAGGCCGCCTTGCGCGAGCACGATACTGAAGTTGATGCGTGGAAGCGCGATCACCAGCGCCTGCTCAAGCAATACGAGGCCAATAAGAATGAGCACGAGAAGGCCGCGGCGCGCGCGACCGAGATCGAGGTCAAGCTGACCGAGGCCCGCACGCAGCTTGCCGACGCCCGCGATAGGCTCGCCCGCGTCGATGCGGACGAACAACCCGACGAACCCTCTTCGGTGGAGCGCGATGAGGCCTCCGCAGCATTAGAGCAGGTCAAGTCCATGGAAATGGAGGCGCAGGTTGCAGCCCGTTCTGCCCAAGACCACGTGGGGCAGGTAGCGGGGAAGGGAGAGGCGTTGCGTCGCCAAGCGCAGCATGAACGCCAAGCCAAGGCCCGCCATGAGCAAGCAATGGCGCGGCGCAAGGCCCAGGGAGAATTGGCCGGTGCGGTGGCCAAGCATTCCCGCGATTTGGCTGCCCGCGCCACGCAGCTCCTCGAGCGCGCGACCTCTGAACGCGATGATTACTTTGCACAGCGCACCTCCCTAAACTCGCAGCTGCAGCAGGTCAAGCAACACGTCTCGGCCGCGCGGCAGCAGCTGGACCGGCTGACCAACCGCGCCCATGACTCCGAAATTGCTCGCTCCCAGGCGCAGGTGCGTGTAGACGAAGCAGAGGCCAAGATTGTGGAACAGCTGGGCATTGCGATTTCAGATCTCTTGCAGGACTACACTCCAGGCGAAGATTTCGACCGCGGGGCGGAAAACGCGCGCTTGAAGCAAGCAGAAAAAGACCTCAATTCCCTAGGCAAGGTCAACCCGCTCGCGTTGGAAGAGTATAAGGCTTTGGAGGAGCGCTATTCCTTCCTTTCCACTCAGCTGGAGGATGTCATCCAAGCCCGCAAGGATCTGGCGGGCGTTATCGAAGATGTAGACGCGCAGATCTTGCAACTGTTTACCGATGCGTGGCACGACGTCGAAGCAGAATTTCCTAAGGTTTTCCAGACCCTTTTCCCCGGTGGCGAGGGGCGCCTTATCCTCACCGAGCCGGAGGACATGCTCACCACCGGCATCGAGGTGGAAGCGCGCCCACCGGGCAAGAAAGTCAAGCGCCTGTCCTTGCTATCTGGTGGCGAGAAGTCGCTTACTGCGCTTGCGATGCTGGTAGCTATCTTCCGCGCCCGCCCCAGCCCGTTCTATGTCATGGACGAGGTTGAGGCAGCGCTTGATGACGTCAACCTGCGCCGCCTCATTGCCCTCTTTGAGGAGCTGCGTAAAGATTCACAGCTAATCGTCATTACGCACCAAAAGCCGACGATGGATGTCGCCAACGTCCTTTATGGCGTAACCATGCGCGGCGATGGTGTTACTCGCGTGATTTCGCAGCGCATGAATCCCGCAGGCAGCGCCCCTGGAACGGAGCAAGCCAGCGAGGATGCCACTCGCTTGGGCGTAGATGCTCCCCGTGGTGACGAGGCGGGGAAGTAGCCTGGGCTCGTCGACTTCCCGCAGAAATCCTTCCGCTATAGAAGGGGGTTTGGCGTGCCGCGAGCTGAGAAGACTGGCACTATAGAGGCATGAATTCTTTATGGTTATGGATCGGCATTGCGATCGTCGTCATCGTGCTGATTATTCTTTTCGTAGTAATCGGCAAAAAGCGCGGCGACGCCAAGAAGGTGTCCTTTGATAAGCCTGCTGAGGAAGAACCGAAGCAGCTGACCCAGGAGCAAAAGTCCGGCAACTATCAAGCCAAGTCCGGCTTTAACTTCGCTCCTGCTGGCGGCGCTAAGGAAGCGCAGAAAGCCCCGGTCCAGGCGGACAAGTCAGCTCCAGCGCAGCAGGCAGCGAAGACAGAGCCGAATGCTACAGACATCGCCAACGAGCAGCTCAGCGGCAAGACCTCGCAGTCTAAGGAAAAGCCGCAGGCACAGGGTAAGCCGCAGGCTGATAAGCCACAGTCTGCTCAGCCCACGACTGATGCCGCGGCAAACAAGCCCGTGGCCGACAAGTCTGTGGCAGAGGAACCAGAAACCAAGCCGGCACCTCAGCAGGGGAAGCCGGCGAAGACCGACAAGCCGGCAGAGCCTACTAAGCAGGACCAGGCCCAAGCGCCAGCGGAGGAGAAGAAGCAAGCGGCAGAATCTTCCGCTGATAACACAGAAAAAACACAGTCCAAGGGAACTGGCGCTGCGGCCGCGGCGACGACTGCTGGCGCGGCAGGCGTAGCGGGTGCGGCAGCTGGGGCGTCTGAAAGCGAAGAATCGCACGCGGACCGTGCCCCGGAAGCGGCTGGACAGCCAGAAGCTGCACCTAAGCCGGAAGAGCCGGCAGCTGCCGAAAAGGCAAAAGAGCCGGAAGACGTTGTCTCCGTGGAAAATGCCGAGGTAGAAGAGGAGTCCCCAGTCTTCGACGAGGTTGTTGAAGACAATGATGCGGAAGACATCGAGGAGCGGGTGGACGACCGCGAGGAAGCCCAAGAAGCCGCAGCTGCTGCCGAGGCACAAACCGGTGCAGCCGAAGCCGCCAAGGAACAGACCGAAGTTCCAACAGGCGAACCTGCCCCAGCACCAGCTCCGCAGGATGATATCGCACCCGCCGGTGGGCGTCTTGGCCGTTTGCGCGGGCGCCTATCGCGCTCGCAAAATGCCATCGGCCAAGGGCTCATGGGAATTTTGTCCGCAGGCGATTTGGATGAAGACGCCTGGGAGGAAGTCGAAGACACGCTCATCATGGCGGATTTGGGCACCAAGTCCACGATGAAGGTTACTGACTCCCTGCGCGAGAAGATTGCAGAGCGCGGCGTTTCCAGCGAGGATGAAGCCCGTGCCATGCTGCGCGAATGCCTGATTGAAGCAGGCCACCCAGAGATGGATCGCTCCATTAAGGCCATGCCGAATGAGGACAAGCCAGCAATCGTAATGGTCGTCGGTGTCAATGGCACCGGCAAGACCACAACCACCGGCAAGCTTGCTCGCGTGCTAGTGGCCATGGGCCATAAGGTCCTTTTGGGCGCGGCCGATACTTTCCGAGCTGCGGCCGCTGATCAGCTTGAGACGTGGGGCCGCCGAGTTGGCGCCGATACCGTGCGCGGCAAGGAAGGCGCTGACCCAGCATCGGTAGCCTTCGATGCGGTAGCAACCGGCGTGGAACAGCAAGTAGATGTGGTCTTGGTCGACACCGCAGGCCGGCTCCATACCTCCACGGACTTGATGGACCAGCTAGGCAAGGTCAAGCGCGTGGTAGAAAAGAAGACCGATGTGGACGAGGTCCTGCTGGTATTGGATGCCACGGTGGGACAGAATGGCCTTACGCAGGCACGAATCTTCCGCGAGGTAGTAGATATCACCGGTGTGGTTCTCACCAAGCTGGACGGCACCGCTAAGGGCGGAATCGTCTTCCAGGTACAAGAAGAATTGGGTGTTCCGGTCAAGCTTGTGGGCTTGGGCGAGGGCGCTGATGATCTCGCGCCATTCGAAGTTGAAGGCTTCGTCGACGCTCTGTTGGGCGAGAAGTAGCAGCCAACCTTGCAACTCCCCCCCTGCATATTGGGTGTCACGTACGTGCGCCACGGTGTGCTGGGGGAGTCGTTCGTTTTCATGGGCGAGTTATAGCGTGCAACAATCTCGCGAATTCTTTTCGCTCTCATCTCGCTGTCGGTTCGCAGACTATGCAAAAATCCTATGCAATTGGCGCGGGAATAAGTCCTGCTGAGCGCCTGTGAATTCTCTGCCTGCAAGCGTAATTGTGGCGGTTGTGCTTGCCTTTTATGTAGCGCAGGGGAATGCTGCAATGTGGTTTGACCTTGGCAGGAATGGTAGCCTGAAAGGGCTGTATTTAATGCGAAATTCGCATTAAACCTAGACCAAGGTTCGTGAGGCAAGTATTTCGTGACGCTACTTTATGCAGTCCTCCTCGCGGCGCTGGCAGTGATCTTGGCACCGGTAACCGTAAAGGTTATTGACCGAAAGGCAGGCTATCCACTAGCTGGCCTTTTTCTTATTGCAGCGGTCCTCATCGCCAAGGAATTTCCTGCCATTGCAGCCGGGGAGGAATTAAGTTTCCACGCCACTTGGGTGCGTGATTTCATCGCACCAGGCGTCGACGTAAGTTTTGCTCTCCGCGGGGACGCGTTGAGCATCTTCTTCGCTATGTTGGCGCTGGTCATTGGCGCCGTCGTTTTCACGTATTCGGCGGCCTATTTGCCCAAGAATGAGGGCAACACCAGCTTTTATACCTTGATGACAGCGTTCACGCTGTCCATCTTGTTGCTGGTTCTGGCCAATGACGTGGTGGTTTTGTTCCTTGCCTGGGAGCTAGTCTCCTTGGCCTCGTTTATGTTGATTGCTCGCTCCGGTTCAGGCGGCGAGGCTGGTTCGCAGCGCACACTGATCCTGACCTTTATTGGTGGATTGACCCTGCTGACCGGTTTGGGTATTGCCGCGACGGTGACCGGATCGACTACCGTTTCTGATATCTTGGCGTCCCCTGTATGGACGGAAAGCCCAGGGATAACGGCAGCCGTAGCCGTGTTGATTGCGGCGTCCGCCTTTACTAAGGCGGCACAGTTCCCATTCCATTTCTGGTTGCCAGAGGCTATGGCCGCCGCCACCCCGGTATCGGCCTTCCTTCACGCAGCAGCGGTGGTCAAGGCCGGTGTGTACCTGCTTATTCGTTTTTCCACTATCTTCCACGATGTGGCGGTGTGGAATTGGTTGCTCATCGTCGTAGGCATGGGCACCGCGGTGATGTCCGCGGTATTTGCAGTGCAGAAGACGGATCTGAAAAAGCTTACGGCCTATTCCACCGTCTCCCATCTGGGCTGGATTGTTGCCACCATTGGCGTGGGTACCCCGTTCGCTATCGCTGCAGCGTTGGTCCACACTCTGGCGCACGCGCTGTTTAAGTCCTCGCTGTTTATGCTCATTGGCGTCATCGACCACGAGGCTGGGTCGCGCGATATTCGCCGCCTAGGACCACTGTGGAATAAGATGCCGTGGACATTTGGCTCCGTAGTAATTGGTGCGGCCTCGATGGCTGCGGTGCCACCGCTTCTGGGCTTTGTGTCCAAAGAGGGAATGCTCACGGCGTTTGAGGACGCCCCGATTGGTGGCGCGGGCCAGGTAATCCTGCTCATCGTTGCTGGCATCGGTGCCTTTTTCACCTTTACTTACTCCGCAAAGATTGTCTTCGGCGCCTTCTTTGACGGACCTCGCGACATGGGACATGTCCATGAAGCCCCCGTGTCGCTCTGGCTGCCCGCCGCTTTGCCGGGCTTTATGTCCCTGCCGCTGGTATTTGTGCTCGGGCTCTTTGATGCCCCGATTGATGATGCAGTGGCTGCCGTGGGATTGGAGCATCATTCGCACCTTGCCCTCTGGCACGGGTTCAACGTTCCTTTCCTTATCTCGCTAGTGGTCCTCATCGTCGGTATTGCCGGTATCTTTGCCCGCAAGAAGATGTGGGCAAGCTTTGAAGCTCACGAGTTCATGCCGCGCAGCGGCAATGATTTGCTGTATTCTCTGATGAAGGGTTGCTCCCAGTTGGGGCGCGTTCTGGGCAAGATGTCCGATTCGCATAATCCGTCCCGACATATGGTGCCGATTGTCATTTTGATTATCGTGCTGGCAGCTACCACCCTCATTCGCGATGGCGTCGACGGCGTAGCACTGCAGCCACGGGTGGCTGGCCTGGATAACCCATGGGACTTGCTGCCACTGGGCATCATCGCCCTAGCGATGTTTGGTCTGGTGCGCACCCAGAACCGCTTGACCGGTGCCATCATGATTGGCATTGCTGGCTCGGGCGTGACCCTGCAGATGTTCCTGCTTGGCGCACCTGACGTGGCGCTGACGCAGTTTATGGTGGAGGCCCTGTCCGTCATCGTCATGATGATGGTGCTGCGCTACCTGCCAGAAACCTTCCAGCCGGTGAAGAACAAATCCCGCAAGACCGGCTCCATCGTCATTGCGGTCTTGGCCGGTGCGGCTGCGTTCCTAGGTGTGTGGGGACTCATGGGCCGACACGAGCGCTCCGATTTGGCCATGTGGTACCTGGACAATGCTCCGGACATCACTGGCGGCGACAATGTTGTCGCTACGATCATCGTGGAGTTCCGTGCACTCGATACCTTGGGCGAGCTTTCCGTACTGGGCATGGCTGCGGTGGTTATTGCAGCAATCACTACAACGTTGCCGCGGTTCCCGTTCAAGTCGGGTACACGCCCAGCGCCGTTTGGCCAGTCCCAGCTGAACTCCGTGCCATTGCGCAAGGGCGTGCACGTTGTTATCCCGCTGTTGGTCATTATGTCCGTCATCGTTTTCTTCCGCGGGCACAATGCCTCCGGCGGCGGCTTCCCCGCGGCGCTGATCATGGGTGCAGCAATCGGGCTTATCTATCTGTCCCGTGGCTCTGATGAAATTGTTTTCGGCCGCATGACTCCGATTCGCCTAACCGGTATCGGCATCATCACCGCCTTGATCGCCGGCTTTGTAGGCTACTTGCACCACGGCATTGGCAATGGTGGCTTCCTGGCTGCAATCCATGCCGAAGCCTTTGGCCAACACTGGACCACCTCTCTCATCTTCGACTTGGGCATCTACCTAGCGGTGCTGGGTATGTTGACTATGGCGATTAACGCATTGGGCGGTTACCTGCGCCCAGGAACGGAGCGTGAATTCTTGCCATGGGTTCATGATGATGATTCCGCGCTGCCGACGACTCCACGCATTTCCCTTGAAGACGTCGACGATCCGTACCCAGATCCGATCAACCCTTCGACCGACCCGTTGGCCTTGCTGACGCCTTCGGAAGCAAAGACGAAGAGGAAGAGTAAGCGCTCCGCGGCTATCCGGGGAGGGGAGAAGTAATGATCCTTGCATTGACTATTGCTTTGCTCATCGGTAGTGCTGTCTATCTCATTCAGCAGCGCGGCTTGGTACGCATCGTGCTGGGCATGATGGCTTTTGGCCACGGTGCCAACCTGATGCTGCTGGCTACGGGCGTGTATTCCTACCGCGGAGAGTCCTTCCCATCTCAGGTTCCGCACGATCAGATGGCCGACCCGCTGCCGCAGGCCTTCGTGCTGACCGCCGTTGTTATTTCCATG
Organism: Corynebacterium sp. MSK158; assembly: GCF_030229085.1. NCBI lineage: Bacteria > Bacillati > Actinomycetota > Actinomycetes > Mycobacteriales > Corynebacteriaceae > Corynebacterium > Corynebacterium sp. MSK158. The sequence continues at coordinate 194,890 of NZ_JASPHJ010000003.1, read as the reverse complement.
GCAACCTCGACCATCTTGTTGACGATGGCGGCCATGGGCAAGAACGACGACACCGATGTGGTGGAACCAGTTGATGACAACACCATCGACCATGCCTTTTCGACCTTGGGTCGAGACGCCCAAAATCGCCAAATTTTGGAGGATTCCACCAATCAGCTTGACCGAATTGGTCAGGTGGACCACAACACTCCCGTTGCAGAACGCGGGGCAACTGAACAGAAGGAGGATGACAAATAATGGCTGATGCTGTAGCTCAACTCCTTCCGCTATTTCCAGCGGTCCCGCTGATTGCAGCGGCCTTCGCACTGCTGGCACCGTGGCGTGCTCTACGCGATTCCATCATGCTTATCATCCCGGGTATTGGAATTTTCGCCGGCCTGGGCCTGCTCATCTACACCATGAACAATGGGGTAGTAGCCCATACTGTTGGCCTTTACCAAGGCAATGTGGGTATCCCGTTTGCTGCGGATGCCTTCTCCGCGTTGATGATCGTTACTACGATGATCGTCGCGTTTGGTGCCAACTGGTTTGCCATTGTGGGTGGGGAGACAAAGTCTCGCTACTATCCTTCGCTCACCCTGATTTTGATCACCGGTGTGTGCGGTGCATTGCTAACCGCTGACCTCTTTAACTTCTTCGTTTTTATTGAGGTCATGCTTCTGCCGTCCTACGGCCTTATCACCATGTCTGGTACGTGGTCGCGCTTGGCAGCCGGCCGTGCCTTCGTCTTGGTTAACCTTTTCGCCTCCACCTTGTTGGTTGTTGGCGTGGGTTATATCTATTCGGTTACCGGTGCGGTCAACCTAGGCGCACTGAAGGGCGCAGCGGCAGGCAATGGGCCGGTGACCGTGGCAGCAGGCTTGATCCTCATTGCGATTACCGCCAAGGCCGGCGTGTTCCCCGTGCAGTCGTGGCTGCCACGCACCTACCCAGGAACCTCCGCCGCAGTGATGGGCTTGTTTTCCGGCTTGCACACCAAAGTGGCCGTCTACATGCTCTACCGCCTCTACGTGCAGCTATTCGATCTGGAACAGCGCTGGAATCTGTTGATCATCGTCATCATGATTATCTCCATGATGATCGGTGCCTTCGGCGGCCTAGCGGAAAATTCCATCCGCCGCGTCCTCGGTTACCAGATGCTCAACGGTATGCCTTTCATTTTGGTCATGCTTGCGTTTACCTCTGATGACCCACGTCGCGCACTGGCAGCTGGCATCATGTACACGATTCACCACATGGTGACCGTTGGTTCGCTGATCTTGGCCTCTGGTGCCATTGAGGAGACCTACGGCACGGGCGTGCTCAGCAAGCTTTCCGGTCTCGCTCGCCGCGACCCCATCATCGCGTGGATTTTCGCTGCCGGTGCATTCTCCGTCGTGGGTTTCCCACCGTTCTCGGGAATGTGGGGCAAGTTGATGATTGTCTTCGAGATCGCCCGCGTGGGCGGTGCTTGGGCTTGGATTGCCATCGCGGCAATCATCATCGCTTCCTTCGCTGCCTTCTTGGCCATGCTGCGCGTGTGGCGCAAGGTCTTCTGGGGCAAGGGTCTGCCGGAGGACAAGGTCCCAGATGAATTGGTCATCCGCAAAAAGCTCATGGCCCCATCCGCGGCTCTCATCCTTGGTTCGCTGTGCATGTTCATCTTCTCCGGCATCGTCCTCGATGTTGTGGATGCCGCAGCGGAGCAGCTGCTGGACACTAACGCATATACTGAAACCGTCTTGGGAGATGAGCCGATTGCCGTTCCCAATATCGATGAAATCCAGGAGGGCCGTTAAATGAACGCAATTGTGTATGCATTGTGGCTCATCAAGGAGATTTTCGTAGCCGGCATTAGCTTGGCACTGGCGGCCTTCAAACCGGATAACGAATACAATCCGGTTATTATTCGCTACCCCCTGCGTGTGACTAGCGCCTGGGAAATCTTCTGGTTTACGTCTTCCATTACCGCAACCCCGGGCACGCTCTCGCTCGGTTTGCGTGAACCACCCCGCCAAGGACTGCCGCGTATCGTGCTGGTACAGGCCGTCCAAGGATCCGACCCGGCGGGAATCGTGGCTGATCTGGCTGAGATGGAACAGCGCCTCGCCCCGCGGGTTAAGGACATCGATTATGGCGTGCCGGGCCAAGGGGAGACTACAGAATTGGATGAGGCTTTCTACGAGTATCCGCTCGAGTCTGTGGGACGCTATATGCGCTCGCCTGACTTGGCGCGGGCGGAGGACACTCCGCTTTCAGAAAGCCAGGCGGACGTCGAAAAGCCAAAGCGCCGAGCCCGCAACGTACAACGCAGAAAGGAGACCGAGCGATGATTGACTTTGCCACATTGTCCCCATTCGGCTGGGTCGTATTTGTATGCGTATTCATCATTGGCATCGCCACGTGGTGTGGCGTGCTGCTAGCGCTTCGTACTCGCGATGAACTCACCCGCGCCATTACCTCGGATATAGTTTTCTACGGCATGATCTGCATGTATTTAGCGTGGTCGATGACCAATAACGCCCCGATGGCGTATTACATTGCACTCCTTGGTGCCATTGCCGCCGGTGTGCTACCGACGCTATCGATGGCCCGCATTATTTCGAAGGGCAGGCGGTAAACCATGGCCATTTCTGAAATTATCGCCTCGGTCCTGCTTATCATCGCTACCCTCTTGGTGGTCGCTACGGTGGTCTCCCTCTGGCGCGCGCCGGATGCTTTGACCCGTGCTAACTTGCTGGGCCCCACTGTGGGACTTGCGGTACCGCTGATTATCGTGGCCAAGGTAGTCGTGGACTTTGGCCGCGATGGCTTTTCCCTGTGGCTGCTCATCCAGGCACTGATCGCCTGCTTCGGCGTATGGATCATCGGCTCGGTAGGGTCCTTTTATCTGGGCCGTTCCATCTACGGCGTAACCGTCACCGACGTCAAACACGCCAAACACAACAATAGGAAAATTCAGACCGTGCACGCAGAGGAAGACGATATCTAGTCCTCTCCAGCCCCTTCTGGTGGCGAGCCGTTTCTGTTCCTGCGCGTGGCTGCGGGGAAGACAGAACAGCTCGCCGCTTTTCTGGTTGCACAGGAGGTCTTCTGAACCCACCAGCTCTCTGAATACGCAATGTGGAAAAAGTTGCACAGCAATTGCTGTGCTCGGGCTAGAATGGGTGCACGTTATTCGGTGCCTGTAGACCCGCCCCGAAGAGTTAGCAAGGAGTAACAATGAAACTCATCACGGCCATCGTTAAGCCCTTCACCCTGCCGGAAATCCGCCAGGCTTTGGAGCAGCAGGAAGTACGCGGCCTCACTGTTACTGAAAGCCAGGGCTTTGGGCAGCAGCGTGGACACAGCGAGGTATACCGAGGGGCAGAATACGCCACCGACTTTGTGCCCAAGGTGAAGCTGGAGATTGTTGCGGCCGATGACCACGTCGAAGACATCATTAATGCCATTGTGGATGCTGCCTACACGGGCAAGATCGGCGATGGCAAGCTGTGGGTAACCCCGGTTGAAGATGCCATTCGTGTGCGCACCGGCGAGCGCGGCGAGGCGGCGCTCTAAGTCCGCATGCATACCGCCGCACAGATTCGCGCCGAGGCCCATGCCTCGGCGCTTCGTGTATTGCGCAGTCTCGAGCTTCCACCGGGAACAGCGCTCGCTGCCACCGGATCCTTTGCGCGCAATGAGATGACTCCGCACTCTGATATTGATGTCATCCTCATCTATCCGGAAGGTCACGAGCCAGATCCGGCTTTGGTGGAGCAGCTGTGGTACCCCGTGTGGGATGCCAAGTACCGCCTGGATTATGCCCTGCGCACCCCGCAAGAGTGCGGGGCGATTGCCGCCGAAGATGCCTCTGCCGGCTTTGCCCAGTTGGATTTGGCCTTTGTAGCAGGGCGCAAGGTTCTGGTGGATGAGGCACGGGCGCAATTGCTCGCAGCGTGGCGGCGCCAGCTGCAGCGCGGCTTTGATGATTTCTTGGATACCGCGATTACTCGGTGGAAGCGTTCGGGCGCTGTGGCAGCGATGACGAACCCGGACTTGAAAAATGGGCGCGGGGGATTGCGCGATATTCAGCTCTTGCGCGCGATGGCTTTGGGCAACCTGTGCGACTTTCCAGATTTGGACGTTGAGCAGCGGCTGCTTCTCGACGCCCGCACGCTCCTGCACGTCACAGCCCGGCGCCACCGGGATATCTTGGATCCCGAGTTCGCCGCGGATGTAGCTGCGGACCTGGGGTTTGAAAGTCGTTATGCCTTGACAGCGGCTTTGGTCAGCGCTGCAGCCACGGTCAATAAGGCGGTGGAGCGCGGCCTTGCTACCGCCCGTGGGGTGCTAGGCCGTAATGCTTCAGTGACCGGCCGGGGCCGGCGCCGCCCGCTCGATGTGGACGTGGTGTCCGAGGGCGGCAACATTTTCCTTTCCCGCAATCCAAATGTAGAGGACCCGTGGCTGCTCACCCGCGTGGCGGCTGCCGCGGCACGCACGGGATATATCATCGCCGAGACCACGTGGCACCAGCTGCAAGGCCTGCCCGAGCTGCCGCTACGCTGGCCGCGGGCAGCGGTGGATGATTTCTTCGCTATTTTGTCCTCGCCGCGATGCACGCCGCGCGTCATACAGGACTTGGACCGCTATGGCCTATGGGAACGCTTAGTCCCAGAATGGGGGCATGTGCGCGGCTTGTTGCCGCGCGAGCGCAGCCACGTCAATGCGGTGGACCATCATCTCATCGCAACGGTAACGCGGTGCGCGCAGATGCGTACTTCGGTGGCTCGTCCTGACTTATTGCTGCTGGCCGCGCTTTACCATGACATAGGCAAGGGCTACGGGCGCGCTCATGCCCAAGTAGGTGCGGAGATGATTACCCGCCAGGCAGCCCGTATGCGGCTGAGCGTCGCCGATAGGTCGCGCGCCCAAACCCTGGTGGCAGAACATACCACCTTGGCGCGGTTAGCAGCGACGATGGACCCAGCTTCCGATGCCGCTCGCGACGCCCTCTTGGCTGCCGCGCATTATGACCAGCTGACTATATCCCTGTTAGCGGTGTTGGCTGAGGCTGATGCCCAATCGACCGGGCCTGGCGTGTGGACACCGCGGGTGGAGCAAGCACAGAAGCTGATCGTCGCGCGGGCACTTGAGGCGCTCAAACCACGTGTTCTCGACCGCCCTGCTGTGCATGTACCGCTATCTAGCGAAGGCGTTGCGCTCAAAGTGGATTGGGAAGACCAAGAAGTTAGTGTGTCGTGGTGCGGTTCCTCGCAAGAAGAGTTAAAGCGCATCTTTGCCTTGTTATCGGCTCTGGGGTGGACCATCGTGCGGGCGAAAATCGTTCGCGAGGAGGACGGTGCCTATAAGGCGGAGTTTTTCATCCGCACGGTGCAACAGACCCTAAAGGAAGCAGCGCAGGAGATAAGGTTTATCCAGTCCTATAACTCACGAACTTATACGGAGCTGCCGGCCATTACTGGAGAGGTGACCACTGCGGCATTCGATGTGGGCGGCATTTTGGTCATCCGGACAGTCGAGCGCATCGGCGCTTTAGGGCACTTGGTTGAGGCATTGCCGGACTTTGTGTGGCTGCGCCATGAGATTTTGGGCGCGACGATGATTGTCAATGTGTACCTCGCCGGGCAGGTTTCTCGCGCTACCGTGGTGGGGAATGTGACCAGGGCCCTGGCTAGGGACTAAGATTGAATAGTTGAACTTTAGATCGATCTAAATAAAGGGAGCGCATCCGTAGTGTTTGACTCACTATCAGACCGCCTACAGTCAGCCCTGGCGGGCCTGCGCGGTAAGGGCAAACTGACCGAGGCTGATATCAATGCCACTGCCCGCGAGATCCGCCTCGCGCTGCTGGAAGCCGACGTGTCTTTGACCGTCGTCCGTGGCTTTATCAAGCGCATCAAGGAACGCGCCCGCGGCGCGGAAGTTTCTGAGGCGCTCAACCCAGCCCAGCAGGTAGTCAAGATCGTCAATGAGGAGCTCATTGAGATCCTTGGTGGCGAAACTCGCCGCCTGAACTTGGCTAAGAACCCGCCGACTGTGATCATGCTCGCCGGCCTTCAGGGTGCTGGTAAAACCACCTTGGCCGGTAAGTTGGCCAAGCACCTGGCGAAGCAGGGCCATACCCCGATGCTGGTGGCCTGTGACTTGCAGCGCCCAGGCGCAGTGCAGCAGCTGCAAATCGTCGGCGAGCGCGCTGAGGTGCCGACCTTTGCGCCGGATCCGGGAACCTCCCTGGACTCCAACGAGCATGAAATGGGTACCTCGCATGGGGACCCAGTGGACGTCGCCAAGCAGGGCATTGCTGAGGCCAAGCAGAAGCAGCACGATGTGGTCATCATCGATACCGCTGGCCGCTTGGGCATCGATGAGACCCTGATGACGCAGGCACGCAATATCCGCGATGCCGTCAACCCGGACGAAGTCCTTTTTGTCATCGACTCCATGATCGGCCAGGACGCCGTGCAGACGGCCGAGGCCTTCCGCGATGGCGTGGACTTTACCGGCGTCGTTCTCACCAAGCTGGATGGTGACGCCCGTGGTGGTGCGGCCTTGTCTATCCGTGAGGTCACCGGCAAGCCCATCATGTACGCCTCTACCGGTGAGAAGCTCGATGATTTCGATGTCTTCCACCCAGAGCGCATGTCCAGCCGTATTCTGGGCATGGGTGATTTGCTCTCCCTTATCGAGCAGGCTGAAGCAACCCTAGACCACCAGAAGGCCGAAGAGGCAGCCTCTAAGCTGGGCTCTGGCGAGCTGACGCTCAATGACTTCCTTGAGCAGATGCTGATGATCCGCAAGATGGGCCCCATCGGCAACTTGCTGAAGATGATGCCCGGCGGCAAGCAGATGAATGAAATGGCCGCCATGGTGGATGAAAAGCAGCTGGACCGCATCCAGGCGATCATTCGCGGTATGACGCCGCAGGAGCGTGAGGATCCGAAGATTCTCAATGCATCGCGCCGCAAGCGCATTGCTAATGGTTCTGGTGTAAGCGTTTCCGAGGTCAACCAGCTCATTGAGCGCTTCAACCAGGCTAAGAAGATGATGTCCAAGATGGCCGGCCAATTCGGCATGGGCGGCATGGGCGGTCGCTCCGCTACCAAGAAGAAGCCTAAGGGCCGCAAGGGTAAAAACGGCAAGCGCAAGAAGGGAAAGGGCGGCGGAGGCAACCGTGGCCCGAAGATGCCGGGCGGTATGCCGGGCATGGGCGGAATGCCAGGAATGCCTGGTGGCGGCATGCCGTCCATGGAGGAGCTGCAAAAGCTCCAGCAGCAAATGGGCGGCGGCGGTGGTATGCCAGGTATGCCCGGCATGCCAAAGATGCCGAAGGGAATGGAAAATATCGATCTCGACAACTTGGACTTTGGCAAGGGCACAAAGTAGTCTTTCTAGCCCGTAGCCAGAGCAAAGGGGCTTCCGCATTCGCGCGGAAGCCCCTTTTGTGCTTGCATTTGTCTACGCCCCCTTTAAACCGGCTTCGCGAAAGCACAGTCGGTTTTGGATCTTAAGGGTTAGACTGCCTTTTCTTGCCCAGCCTTGGGGTAGGGGACTGGGTTGGCACGTTGCTTGCCGGCGTTGGTAGGCGCTGCGGGCGCTTGCTCCACGGCTCCTGCAGCTTGCTCCGGTGGAATATCCGGGGCTTCCTGCTGGACTTTTTCCCCGTTGAGGAAGGGCTTTAGTGCCTCGCGGATCATTGGAATTGCAGATTCCGCAAAAGCATTGGTGATGTGGTGCATGTCGCGGTAGACCATCGTATTGCCGATGATGACCGGGCAGTCACCATTGGCGTCGCAGAACCACGGAGCGGTATCGATTGAGAGCATATTCTGGTACTTGGATAGTACGACCGCACCGGGGTCATAAGGCTGGTAGACTTGCTCAACGCGCATGCCGCAGCCGTATGCATCTTCGGTAGCGACGTAGCACTCATCAAACTCACGTGGGCGGCCTTCTTCATCGAATCCCCACGGGTTATCGCGGAAGCCCAAAAAAGGAATATCGCGGTCGGCCAATTCATCCCAGAATGCCTGGTAGCCGGCGGGCACGGCATCAGGGCCGGTACCATATTCATTTTGCGGGCGCGTGGTATTCGAGATGACCAAGGCCGGGTTCGCCTCTTCGATGCGATCCATGACCAGCTTGCCCCACTCGGCACACTCTGGGGTCACGGTGACATCGTCGCCCAACTCAATCGGGCAGCCCTGGCGCAGCAGCGGTACCAGCTTAAAGCCCATTTCCTTGCCCAAGCGGTCAAGCGCGGAAGAGTATTGTTCCGCGTGCGAACCGCCTACCAAGTACACCTCCTTATCCGAATTCACGTCACCGAAAGTGCATGGAGTTTGCTTATCTTTCCGGGTTTCGAAGAAAAAATCGGCAGGCATATTTTGCGGTATAAAGCACCAGTTAGCTGCAACCGGTGGCTGGATGCCGCGGGCTAAAATCGGATCGGGTTTAATCTCCACGTTATCCGCTGGGGTGATGTCATTGATGAACGTAGTAGCGCCGGGGTAGAGGGCAGGATCCAAAAGCTCGGTCTCCGCATCGTCGAGGGTACGCATCCACAGTGGCTGGATTGCAAACAAGCCGACGACGGTGGCGGCCACCAGTACGCCGCCGACACCGCGGGCGGCACCGGCCGGCGTCTTTAGAGTGGAAAGTCCCTTGCGTACCGGCAAGTCCTCGGCTGTAGGGCGCTTGCGATGCTGGCGCAGGGGCTTTTCCAAAAAGCGGTGCGTGAGGTGCGCCAACACTAGCGAAATGACGATAATGATGACGCCCAACCACCACGACGGGGTTTCTTGACCCAGGTAGGAGGTGGACAAAATGAGCAATGGCCAGTGCCACAGGTAGAGCGGGTAGGCTACATCGCCCAGCCAGCGCGCCTGCTTGGAGGCCATGGCCTTGGAAATCTTGCCACCGCCGCCCAAGATAATGAGCACGGCGCCGCCTAGTGGCAAGAGGGAAAGCGGGCCAGGATACGCAGTGGTATCCGCGATGATGGCACCAGTAAAGATGAGCATCAGAAGGCCCAGACCAGTAAAGAGGTCATAGAGGCGGGCTGGAATCTTCCAGGAGGAACCGTAGATGGCCAGGACTGCGCCCAAGGTTAGCTCCCAAGCGCGCGACCAGGTGGAGTAGTAGTTCTCCGGAGTTCCGTAGAGGCCGTGGCGCGAGGCATAGGCGAAGGAGGTGATGGTGACCACGATGAGGATCGGGCCAGCAATCTGGTTAACCGTGGGGAAGCTGCGCTTGCCCAAAGGCTGCTGCTCCGGCCGGAACTTCATGATGGCAGCCAAGATGAGCGCGAAGGCAATACCCATGATGTAGAACTGGCCCTGCACGGCCATGGACCACATGTGCTGCAGCGGTGAAGTATCAGCCGCGGCCGCCGTGTAGTCGGCGTTTTGTTCTGCTAGCTCCCAGTTCTGGTAATACAGCATGGTGGCTGTGATTTGCTGGGTGAGCTCGGTGCGCATGAGCTGCGGGGTGAAAATGCGCACCAGAATGTAGGTCACGCCGATGACCAAAACCAAGCTTGGTACCAGGCGCCGCAAGGTACGCCAGATGGGCCACCATGGGTTCAGGGAGGCGTTAGGCTTGCTTGCGTAGCGCAGCTGGGAGCCCAAGAAGAAGTAGCCGGATAGCAGCAGGAAAACGTCGACGCCGCCGGATACCCGTCCGACGAATACGTGGTAGATAACTACTAGGCCGATGGCAATACCGCGCAGACCATCAAGGTCATAGCGGTACCGGAAATTTCGCGGTGATTCTTTAGTCATAAACTGTCTTTTCGTGCGCCTTTGCCAAGATGGTGGGGCGGAAGGCGCGCCATACATATGAAACGAAATGTCTATATTCGGCCCTTAAGGGTACTCTGCTTCAGTATCGCAGGCATAACGAACCTGCGTGCGTGCCGTATTAATTTTTGAAAATGCAGCTACTCGCGTTAAAATATTTCAGGTTGTCTACTCGGATTTCTGAGCTAGATAAACTGAAGAACGTAATATTCTGCGTAGCACCGTTTCCGTCTACGGTCGGCCGGTATGTCACGCGCAGATAAAATCCAAGGGTTGAACCGGCGCACAATCTCGTGCGCGTCTGTACTGCCCAGTGACTAGTAAAGGAGCCAACATGGCTGTCAAGATCAAGCTGCAGCGCCTAGGCAAGGTCCGCGCCGCTGAGTACCGCGTTGTGATTGCTGATGCCCGCACCCGTCGTAACGGCAAGGTCATCGAGAACATCGGTATCTACCACCCGAAGGAAGAGCCCTCCCTCATCCAGATCGATTCCGAGCGTGCACAGCACTGGCTGTCCGTTGGTGCACAGCCAACCGAGCCGGTTCTTGCTCTACTGAAGGTCACCGGTGACTGGCAGAAGCACAAGGGCCTGCCGGGCGCAGAGGGCACCCTGAAGGTTGCTGAGGAGAAGAAGTCCAAGTTGGAGATCTTCAACGAGGCACTGGCTGAGGCCAACAACGGCCCGACCATCGAGGCCATCACTGAAAAGAAGAAGAAGGCCAAGGAAGAGGCCGAGAAGAAGGCTGCTGAGGAAGCTGCTGCTGCAGAGGCTGCCGCTGCTGCCGCCGGCGAAGCTGACGCTGAGGCCGAGGAGAAGGCTGAGGAAGCTTCCGAGGAGTCCGCAGAGTAATCTGCCTCCCTTGCTAAGCGCATAGCGCTCTAGCTTCGGGCTCCGCCGCTACGATAACTGATCGTAGTAGCGGGGCCTTTATTGTTTGGAGAAGAACGCTGACACACGATAGCGACCGCGCACGCTAGTCCTTGACGGGGCTGCGTGCGCGGTCGCTACTGATTGTGACGCGCTAGGAAACTTGCGGCATCCATGTTGGGGATATGCCAGTTCACCTTTAGTTCTGTGGCTTGTAGTTGGAGTAGCGGCTGTAGACGTTAGAGGGATCCTTAAAGTCCATGCCGCGCAGGGCGCCTGTAACAACCGGTGTGAAAAGCTCGAGGATCTGCTCGCGTGGAAGCTGTGACATAGGGCCATTGATGGCAAGTACGGTAAATCCGTGAATGGCCGACCAGGCCAGCAGAGCATTCTGCATGAAATACGTAGCGTCAGTGGTATTGTCCAGCGCTTCCGCATGGCGGGACAACAGGGCGAAGAAATCGCGAATCTGCTGTAGATGATCCATCTTCGGATCATCTTCCGTATTGGGATCTACGCCAAGCATGAAACGCAGCGCCTTCCACTCCAGCATACAGCGGAAGAAATTGGTCTCATCCATGGCAAACTCGAGGTAAGCGTAACCAATCTGCATCAGGTGCTCTGGAAAATCTAGGCCCTCTGCAGTCTCGGTAGTTTCGTGTAAACGCTGGACCAACTCATCGGTGGCAAGTTCAGCGACCTTATCGTGCAGTTCTTCTTGGTCCTTGAAATGGCGGTATGCGGAGGTAGGGGACACTCCTGCTTCGCGGGTAACCGCACGAACGGTAATTGCGTCTGGGCCGCTTCTTTTGCCTAGTTGAACAGCGATACGGAGCAGCTCATCGTGGAGGTTTCCATGATGGTAAGACTTATTGTGCGTTTCCATAAAACTCATTTTATCACCAAAACCTATGGGTGTATAAATTATTTGGTTAGCATGGTGAGCAGCAAAACTGCGGGGGTGAAAGGGTCGCCGCTCTCGCTTGTAGTCTCGACTTTGTGCACCTCATATGCAGGAAGGTGCACGATAGAGCCGGGGGCGAGAGTGATGGTTTCACTGCCGTAGCTGAAGTCAAGCTCTCCGCGCAGCGCCTGCACGGTGATGGGATGTACGGCTTTATGATCGGGCAGGGACTGTCCAGGCGCAAAGCTAAAAAGAATGAGGTTGGCACCATCTGCGCTTAAGACGCGCTGGACGCCTGGGCGCGGGCGTCGCGGATCGGTATCTGGTGCGATGTCGAGCAGGTTGAGCGCGGTCATGGCAGAGGTGCCACTGGAATGAGAAGCCGCGCCAAAGGTTTCCGGGGAGTTGGTAGGTAGGTTGCTCATGGGCCCACTTTAACGACAATGACACTCAAATTCTGGGTTTGCTTTCTAAGGTGGCGGAATTTTACGACTGACAAGGGCAAAGAGAGCTGTGTTGTAGAATTTCCGCTATGGAATTGATGATTGGTCGCGTGATTAAATCGCACGGCGTGAAAGGCGAAGTCGTAGTCGAGGCCACTACGGATGAACCGAAGGTGCGCTTTGCGGTTGGGGAAGTTCTTCATGGTACGCAGGGCAAGAAGGGGCACACACTAACTATCACGGCGGTCCGGAGCCATAAGGGAAGGCTGCTCGTCACCTTCGAAGAGATCAGAGACCGAACAGTGGCGGATAGCCTACGTGGTACCAAGTTCTTTGCCGCTCCGCTCGACAGTGATGATGATGGCTTTTATGACCATGAGCTGGAAGGGCTTCGCGTACTTCTGGCGGGCGAGGAGATCGGTGAGGTCACATCGGTCATCCACGGTGGAAGCCAGGATTTGTTGGAGGTAGTACTCGACAACAGCAAGGAGGCGCTCATTCCCTTCGTGCATGCCATTGTTCCTGAGGTGAACTTAGAGGCCGGAACGTGCACCATAGATCCGCCGGAAGGACTGCTCGACCTATGAGGCTTGACGTCATCACCATCTTTCCGGAGTACCTGGACCCGTTGCGGCATGCGCTTTTGGGGAAGGCCATTGAACAAGGTCGCCTTGAGGTAGGTGTGCACGATCTGCGGCAGTGGGCTACGGATGCGCATAAGTCTGTCGATGACTCGCCGTTCGGTGGTGGCCCCGGCATGGTTATGAAGCCAGAAGTTTGGGGGCCGGCGCTCGATAGCGTCGCTGCGCGGGAAAGTGCGCCTAATCTAGAGTCTGCGCTGCCACATCTGAACCGTCCGCGCCACGATGAATTAGAAGGGGTAGAGGCCCAGGCCTATGCGGTTGATGCCATGGCCGATGAGGATAGCGACCTTCCACTGCTTATCGTGCCGACGCCGACGGGAAAACCGTTTAGCCAAGAAGATGCGCGGGCGTGGTCCAATGAGGAGCACATTGTTTTTGCCTGCGGGCGTTATGAGGGCATCGATCAGCGCGTGGTGGATGACGCCGCTCGGCGATACCGCGTGCGCGAGGTTTCCATCGGCGATTATGTGTTGATCGGTGGGGAAGTAGCCACGTTGGTGATTGCTGAGGCGGTAGTGCGACTCATCCCCGGTGTGCTGGGGAATAAGCGCTCTCATGAGGAAGATTCTTTTTCTGATGGTCTCTTGGAAGGCCCGAGCTATACCAAGCCGCGAGAGTGGCGTGGCCTAGCCGTGCCGGACGTGCTCACCTCGGGAAACCACGGTTTGGTTGACAATTGGCGGAGGGAACAGGCATTGCTGCGCACGTGGCAACGCCGTCCCGAGCTGCTGGAAGTAGCCGAGCTAGACAAGGATGATAGGGCTTTCATTGCGCAGTTGGAGCAGGAAGCTAAGGCTAAGGGTGAAGGCTAATGGAGGTTAGTGCTGATCTTTCCGTGCTTCTAGGAACTCGAGAGAATGAGGATTGCCTCGCAGGACTGCCTGACAGGCTACGTGCTCAGGGCTTTCATCCAGCTAGCATTTTCGTCATTCAGGTAGCGGAGTCATGCCCGGAGAGCAGCCCGTTAGCGCAGGAATACCGTTTCAGGTTTGGTCAGCGACCGCAGGGAATTCCGGTGTGGCGGCTTATAGTTAACGGTGAGACCGCACACCCCTTAGCCACCGTGGCCCCCACTGTGGCGGAATGTTTGCCCCCGGAAGCGCTGTGGTTGGGGAGCGCGGAAATCGGTTTTACAGAGATGGGGCTTGGTACCCCAGCGGTATGGCGGGCGGAAGCTGCGCAATAGGCGCCGACGAGAAAATTAATCGCCGCATTTTCACGCTAAATCTGCAGCGCTTAGGCCGTTTGGGGTTATGGTAAAGGGGACATTCCCTCCAGATTCCTATTCCCAAGGTGGTCCCTGACTATGACGGCTCCCAACGGCAATAACTACGGTGGATATAACCAACAGCCGCCCCAGTACAATCAGCAGTATTATTCCCAGCCGCAGCAAAGGGGTGGCGTAGGCGGCGCTACGATCGCCGCGATTATCGCAGCCATTGTGGCGGTCATCGCGGTGGCCGCCATGGTCATTATGTTCGTGACCAATAACAACGATGATGCATCGACTAGCGCGGCCGCCGATAGTCAATTCCAACAAGCTGATGCTAATAGCGGTTCCGGCTCCGGATCTAGCAAGCACTCCGGCTCCTCGTCCAAGGACGATGCAGAGGATGAAGATTCCAGCCCAGTCACGGTGACCAAGACCAAGGATGCTCCAGCTCCAGCGCCGGCACAGGCAGCGTCTTCTGGCAGTAGCAATGGGCACTCTTGGAGTGACTTCACTAGCTACTATGCGGCTACCAGCAAAACCTCCAGCGGGTTTGCCAGCAACGTCTATACCGCGTTTATGAATAACTGGGTCGCTGGCGGCGGAACCAGCGCTACCTTGAGTGTCTACTCGCCGGCCACCGGTGGTACCTACACCATGTACTGCTCCGGTAGCTCTTCGCGCGTTTCCTGCTCCGGCGGCGATAACGCCCGCGTGGTTATCTACTAAGAACGCGCTACGGCAACCTCCTTTCCTTACTGGGGAAAGGAGGTTTTGTGTGTCTTGGGGGCGTCGGCAAGCGAAGGCAGTGGAGGGGCCGTGCGGTAAATTGGGTGGGTCTAATCCCAAGCCTCGAGAAAGAGTGAGGAGACCACGTGAATATTGCGGCCACTATCGCCGCCGAGCTCAACGTCAAGGAAACGCAGGTTTCTACCGCGTTGCAGCTGCTTGCGGAGGGCAATACAGTGCCCTTTATCGCCCGCTACCGCAAGGAGGCCACCGGTGGGCTGGATGATTCCCAGCTGCGCACCATTGAAGAGCGCGCGAACTACCTGAAGGAACTGCAGGAGCGCAAGGAGACCGTCCTTGCGGCGATTGAAGAGCAAGGCAAGCTTAGCGACGCCCTCAAGGAGCAAATCCTTGCCTGCGAGACCAAAGCGCGCCTAGAAGATTTGTATCTGCCGTATAAGAAGCGCCGCAAAACCAAGGCCGATATTGCCCGCGAGGCCGGCCTTGAGGAGCTGACCGATAAGCTCATTGCGGATCCCAACGCCGCTCCGGAAGAGTTGGCACAGGCCTTTACCACCGAGGGCTTTGAGGACACCAAGAAGGCCCTCGACGGCGCCCGCGCCATTTTGGTGGACCGCTTCGCGCTCGACGCGGATCTGGTGGGTGAAGTGCGCGAGCGTATGTTTACTGAGGGCTCCATGGGCGCGCGCGTTGTTGAGGGCAAGGAAGCCGAAGGCGCGAAGTTTAAGGACTACTTTGATTTCAACGAGCCCTTCCACAAGCTGCCTTCGCACCGCATTTTGGCGCTGCTGCGTGGCGAGAATGAGGGCGTGCTGCAGTTGCAGCTAGATGCCGGCGATGACGCCGATTACGAGGATGTAATCGCCTCCCGCTTCGAGCTGGATCGCTCCTCCAAGTGGCTTGCCGACGCCGTCCATTGGGGATGGCGCACCAAGCTCTATATTTCCTCCAGCCTGGACGTTCGCATGCGGCTCAAAGAGATTGCGGAGGAAGGCGCGCTGCAGATCTTTGCGACCAATTTGCGCGATGTGCTGCTCGCGGCACCTGCTGGCCAGCGTGCCACCATCGGCTTGGATCCGGGTTACCGCAATGGTGTGAAGTGCGCGGTAGTGGACAAAACCGGCAAGGTGCTCGACACCGCCATTGTCTACCCGCATCAGCCGCAGAACCAGTGGAGCCAAGCAGTTCAGACGCTGTCGACCCTGTGCGCCAAGCATTCTGTAGACCTTATGGCCATCGGCAACGGCACTGCCTCCCGCGAGACCGAGAAGCTTGCCCAGGAAATTGCGGACCTTATCAAGCAAGCTGGGGGTCAGCGACCCACTCCAGTGGTGGTTTCGGAGTCCGGCGCCTCGGTCTACTCAGCCTCGCCGCTTGCGGCGGAGGAATTCCCCGACATGGATGTCTCGCTGCGCGGTGCGGTTTCCATCGCTCGCCGCTTGCAGGATCCTTTGGCTGAGTTGGTCAAGATCGATCCGAAGGCCATTGGTGTGGGGCAGTACCAGCACGACGTTAACCAGACGGCGCTCGCCCGCACCCTTGATGGCGTCGTGGAAAGTGCGGTAAACGGCGTGGGCGTAGATCTCAATACCGCCTCCGTCCCGTTGCTTGAGCGAGTAGCGGGTGTCAATTCCACCATCGCTGCCAATATCGTTTCCTACCGCAATGAACACGGTTCTTTCGCTTCCCGCAAGGAATTGAAGAAGGTACCGCGTCTTGGACCTAAGGCCTTTGAGCAGTCTGCGGGTTTCCTCCGCATCAACGGCGGTACCGATCCGCTGGATTCCTCTGCCGTACACCCAGAGGCCTATCCTCTCGTCTCCCGCATCGCGGAGAAGACGGGCCTGGGTATTTCTGAACTTATTGGCAATACCCGCGTACTTAGCACGCTGGCGCCAGCGGACTTTGCGGATGAGACCTTCGGTATTCCTACGGTGACCGATATCATCGCCGAGCTGGATAAACCCGGACGCGACCCGCGCCCTGAGTTCAAGACCGCCACCTTTAAAGAAGGCGTACATAAGGTCTCCGATCTCACCCCGGGCATGATTCTTGAGGGCACGGTGACAAACGTGGCGGCATTTGGCGCCTTCGTGGATGTTGGAGTCCATCAGGATGGCCTCGTCCACGTTTCTGCCATGAGCCACAAGTTTGTCTCCGATCCGCACGAGGTCGTGCGCTCTGGCCAGGTGGTCAAGGTGAAGGTCATGGAGGTTGATGTGGAGCGCCAGCGCATCGGTCTCTCCCTCCGTTTGGATGATGAACCGGGGCAGCCGGCTCCCAAACGCCGCGGTGATTCCCCACGCGGTTCCGCCAAGTCCGGTGGCAGGGGAGAAGGAAAGCGCTCCGGCCACAAGTCTGGGCGCGGATCCCGGGGTGGCTCGCGCGGCCGCACGGGTGGTGCAGGCAGCACCGGCGGTGGTGGTGCCATGGCCGATGCCCTGAAGAAGGCAGGGTTCTAACCGCTTTCAACTGCCGTTGGGAAACCCTGATTCGCCCAGCTGTGTAGCTCCCATCGCCGTAGGCGATGGGAGCTTTTCCTGTTCGGATACAAGTTTTGAATGGATTGGTGTTCAATATGCGCGGATATCAACCCAAAATGGTAAGTTTGGCAAAACTAAATATCCGATCGTTCGAGTCACTGTTTAGTGCAAGGAGAAAGAAATGAGCAACGGGGCTAAAAGAGGTTACGGCAGGGGAGTATTGGGTTGGCACCGCCTACTCGATTGGCGGCCCCGCAGCGTGGTGGCCCGAGTATGCATAGTGTTCTTCTTGGTTGCGCCCATCATTATTGCCGGGACCATGATGTGGGCGATGTGGGACCCTTCCAAGTACATGCGCAAGATCGACTTGGCGGTGGTCAATGAGGACGTGGGCGTAGATAAGCAGGACACGTACACCAACTACGGTGACCAGGTGGTAGAAGGATTGCTAGATACCGACTACCTCAATTTCACAGAGGTGGAAAAGACTGAGGGTGATGAAGGCCTAATCAAGGGCAAGTATTTGATGGTGGTGACCATCCCCAAAGATTTTTCCCAGCGGGCGGTGACCATCATCAGTGACAATCCCGTCAAACCCGAAATCCATTTTGCTAGTAACGACTTTTACGGGTCCAATGGTTCCGTCATTTCCTCAAGTCTGATTCCCCAGGTGCAAACCAGTGTGGAAAACGCGATTTCGAAGAAATACGCTGACCAGGTAATTGAGGGGCTCAACAAACTAAGTGACGGCCTAGGCAATGCCGCCGACGGCGCTGGGCGTCTTGATCAGGGCGCTGGGAAGCTTCAGGAGGGCGGTAGCCGTGCTGTCGGTGGAATCCAAGAATTGGGAGCTGGTGCCGGAAAGATTAATGACGGAACCTCGTCTTTGGTCGATGGAACCGCTCGCCTCAATGAAGGGGTTGGGCGTCTCGATGAGGGTGCGGTCCAGCTCGATGAAGGTGCGGCTCAGCTTGCCACAGGGTCCGATAAACTGCTTTCTGGAACTGGCCGTCTTGCTGACGGTGCCGGCCAGATTGATGGTGGAGTCAATCAGCTCACGGGAATGCTTACTCCAGTGCTTAAGCAGGCCCAGATTGTGGTCCCAGCACTGTCGCAGCTGGTAGGCGCATTGCGCAATTTAGGTATGGAGCAGCAGGCAGAGCAACTCAATTCGCTCGTATCCAAGCTTGACCCTGAAGCGAGCGGAAACATGGTGGATAAACTCGAGCAGCTTTCGGAGGGGACTGGTCAGCTACATTACAACCTTTCAGATCCCAACTCGGAGTATCTGGGGGGAATGAATAAGCTCAATGTTGGCGCCCATCGTCTTTCGGATGGAACCAAGCAGCTTCGTGGAGGCGTGGGAGAGCTAAGCGATGGAGCCTCGCAGCTGCACGATGGTGCCACCCGCCTTCATGCAGGTACCGGTACTCTTAAAGAAGGAACCGACCGGTTAGCGGCCGGAGGTGCCGAGCTTAAAGGCGGTATGGATAAGCTCAAGTCTGGTTCCGGTGAACTATCCCAGAAGCTGGCGGATGGAGTAGCCAAAGCGCCAACTATTTCCAAGCCCGATAAGTCGGCTCAAAACATGGCCGTGCCTATCAACTTCACGGCGTCCAATGTGCATCCGGTTCAAACCGTGGTAAACCCCTTGGACCCTACTCGCAAGGACATTACCGGCGGTGCCTCACTTCTTTTGGTCCTCGTCTTTGGCTTCCTCGTCATGCTGCTTGTAGCTTTGATGCTTCCGTATTACTTAGGCCGACGAGGAGTCCGTGTGGTGCATCCAGCGCGCGGAATACTTGGAGCTTTTGGCGTACTAACTATTCTCAACTTTCTTGTTCTAGCATTTATGGCGCTCATGTCTGCGACGCTGGGCTGGGTACCTGAAAGCTGGCCAATGATACTTGGGGTGATAGCGGCGATAGCTGCAGCAGGCGCGGCAACCTACCAGTTCTTTTTGGTGACGTTTGGGCGAAAGGTAGGTGGTGTGTTTGCCGCGGGACTCTTCGCTTTAGGTGTGATGGTCTTCGGCGGTGTGTGGCCGGTAGCCGCTATTCCGCGGCCGCTCAGCGTTGTTCACCCCCTCCATCCGATGGCCTATGTAAAGGATGCCTTTACGCGCGCTACTGACGGAATTTATGATACGACTTTCTGGACCGGCATGGGGGTGCTGGTCGTGACCGCACTGTTTGCGCTTTTAGTGTCTCAAGCGGTTTTCCGTGCGCGTCACCTAGGTACTGCAAGAATTGTTGATGAACACCTCTTTCGTGCAAAGTCCACTGCGGCGGCATAGTTTGGGTGGGGCCAGGGCCAGCTATAGAAGAATTTGGTTCTTGCTGGCGAATATGGAAAAGTAGTACACCGTTCTATGTAACGGGCACGAACCGGTTAGGCAGTATGCCGCTAGGGTCCTCTGTCCCAAACTGAAAAGGAATATTGGCATGTCCAACATTATTGACAAGGTTGATGCAGCACAGCTGCGCGACGATATCCCGTCCTTCCGCCCAGGCGATACCCTCGACGTTAACGTGAAGGTTATCGAGGGCAACAACGAGCGTGCACAGCTCTTCAAGGGCATCTGCATCCGTCGTCAGGGCTCCGGCATCCGTGAGACCTTCACTGTCCGTAAGGTCTCCTTCGGTATCGGCGTTGAGCGTACCTTCCCGGTTCACTCCCCGAACCTGGAGTCCATCAAGGTCTCCCGCCGTGGCCGCGTCCGCCGTGCGAAGCTCTACTACCTGCGCGATCTGCGCGGCAAGAAGGCTCGCATCAAGGAGCGTCGCTAGTACTAGCGCGCTGCGCGCCAGCATCCCCCTGCACCCAACCGTGGGTGCAGGGGGATTTCTATTTTCCTAATTCCCTTCATCCTCATGTCAAGGGGGAAGGCCGCAAACGAAAAGTTGACTGTGAATCCCCCTGCCGCGAGGGGGATAAGACCGGACATTGGGCGTGGGGTTGCTAGGATCTAGCGCGTGAATAAAGACAGCATCTCGCAGGAACAGCCGTCAGAAGGCGAGGGGGCCCACCCAGTACAGGGAGACGCCACCCAGCAAGGCAAAGAGGCGACTAAGAAGAAGGAAATGCCGTGGCTGCTGGAAACACTTCTGGTCGTGGCGACGGTTCTCGTGATCGTCGGACTATTCCAGAACTTTATCGGCCGGCAGTATGTGATCCCATCGGGTTCGATGGAGCCGACTCTCCACGGCTGCGAGGGCTGCACAAATGACCGTATCTTTACGGAAAAGATCTCTTACTACGGTGACGGCGAGCCAGAGCCGGGCGATGTCGTGGTATTCAAGGGTACCGAGGACTGGAATTCCAGCTACGTCTCACCGCGCTCGTCCAATCCGGTAATTCACGGCATACAGGATGCGTTGAGCTTCGTATCCTTGGCACCGCCAGATGAAAACACACTGGTCAAGCGTGTGATTGCTACTGGCGGACAGACGGTGTCCTGCCAGGAGGGCGATTCTGCCGTCATGGTAGATGGCAAGCCCATCGAGCAAGACTATGTGCAAGACCCGCCTACCTACCCGGTAGATGAGTCGACAGGCTCGGAGGCCTGCGGTGGTCCGTACTTTGGTCCCGTCGAGGTACCGGAGGACAATATCTGGGTGATGGGCGATAACCGTACTGCTTCGGCCGATTCTCGCTACCACATGACCGATAAGTTCCATGGCACGGTTCCAGTAGAAAACGTCCGCGGCAAGGTGAAATTCGTATTTTGGCCGTTTACCCGCATAGGTGGGGTCGATGACCCGGACATTCAGGAATAAGCCTTCCTCCCAACGCCTGCGCACCCGGGATTTTCTCATCCCCGTGGTGACAGGCTTTGTCCTGCTAGTACTCTTGCAGGCGCTGGTGGGGCGGATGTATGTCATTCCTTCTGCTTCGATGGAACCGACCCTGCACGGGTGTGCCGGCTGCAAAAATGATCGCATTGCCGTGCAAAAGGTCAGCTACTACTTCACGGACCCCAAGCCCGGGGAGGTGGTGGTTTTTGAAGGGCCCGAGTCGTGGAATAACGAGTTCCAGGTCAAGCGCTCGCGCAATATCTTTGTGCGCGGCGCGCAGAACGCTTTGGCAGCCGTAGGGCTGCTTCCTAATGGGGAAAATATCCTTGTCAAGCGCGTGATTGCTACCGGCGGGCAGACGGTGAGTTGTCAGGCTGGCGACTCTGCGGTCATGGTGGACGGAAAGCCTATTGACCAATCCTTCGTTCTCGATCCGCCGGAGATTCCCGTAGACCCCAGCGTGGGCTCGCGAGAGTGCGGCGGTGAGTATTTTGGCCCTGTTACCGTCCCCGAAGGAAACCTTTGGGTGATGGGTGATAATCGCACCAACTCCCTCGACTCCCGTGCACACTTGGGCGACCATCTGCAAGGCACCGTGCCGGTAGACAACGTCCGCGGACGCGTCGAGGCCGTCATTTTGCCGCTTTCGCGTTGGGGCGGGGTGCAGCACCCGGAAATTTCGCATGCGGCGGCTTAAACAGCGACGCACCTACGAGGTCGCATTGAGCAAGGCCGGTTTAGGTCCGGTAGCTGGCGTGGATGAGGCTGGACGCGGTGCCTGCTGTGGACCAATCACCATCGCGGCCTGTGTGATGCCTGATCGGCCGATCAAGGAGTTGGCGGAGCTTACTGACTCCAAGAAGCTCACCCCCAAACAGCGCGAGAAGCTTTTTCCACTCATTAAAGACAAGGCTGTGGACTGGTCTGTGGTGCATATTGGTGCCGGGGACATCGATAAGCGCGGCATCCAGCACGCCAATATTTCCGGCATGCGCAGGGCAGTTGCGCGCCTGGAAGCACGTCCGGGCTATGTGCTTACCGACGCCCTCTTTATCCCCGGCCTCACCCAACCCCACCTGCCCATTATCGGCGGCGATGCGGCCGCGCGGTGTATCGCCGCGGCGAGTGTGTTGGCCAAAGTCAGTCGCGACCACCTGATGCACGAGCTGGATGCGCGGTACCCCGGGTACGGGTTGGCCAGCCATAAGGGGTACGGAACCAAGGCGCATGAGGCCGCAATTGCGGTGCTTGGAGCGTGTCCGGAGCACCGGATGAGCTATGAGAATGTCCGCCGCGCTCATGCGGAGTTTGCCGCGCGTGCCTAGCTAAAATCTAGCCTTTCTCGCGCTAAGCTTAAGCGAGCTAACCCACAACCTGGAGGTCCACCGTGAGTGCAGAGGAACTCGATAACTACGAGGCTGAGGTAGAGCTGTCCCTCTACCGCGAGTACCGGGACGTTGTCAGCCAGTTTTCCTATGTCGTTGAAACTGAGCGGCGCTTTTATCTGGCTAATGCGGTAGAGCTTATTCCGCATACCTCTGGACCTGATGTCTACTACGAGGTGCGCATGTCTGATGCTTGGGTATGGGATATGTACCGCTCCGCGCGCTTTGTGCGCTACGTCCGCGTTATCACCTACAAGGACGTAAACATCGAGGAGCTGGATAAGCCGGAATTCATGATGCCGGAATAAGTTTGTCAAGCCGGCGCACGCGGCGCCGCGCCCTAGCTGTGGATAACAGAGGTGCAGAGCCTGGTTATCCACAGCTAGGGCCTTTTTGCTATTGCGTCCCTTGTGTAAGCCTTGCCAGCTGCGGTGTTCTGTGCTGGCCAATGAATTTCCCAACGCACAAGGAAACCGCAATGCACTTTAATTCAGAACACCGCTTGGCCACGAAGAAGCCCCGTCATAAACAAGTCTTAGGAAAAAGGGGAGAGGCCTTCGCAGCGCGCTATCTGCGCGAACGCGGGGCAGAAATAATTGCTGCCAACGTCACTTATCGGGTGGGAGAAATCGACCTTATCGCCCGGGAGGCGGATGGAACCATCGTCTTTGTTGAGGTTAAGACCCGCGCCAATTCCCGCTACGGGGTAGCTGAGGCCGTAACCCCGCAGAAGCTCGCGCGACTGCGTAAAGCCGCGGCACAGTGGCTTGATGGAAAGCCACTGGCTGAGGTGCGATTCGACGTTATTGCCTTGGTCGCGCGCGGGCAGGGGTTTGCGCTGGAACACTTCAAGGGGGTTGAAGATGGCTCTAGGTAATTGTTTGACCATGTCCCTCAACGGAGTCCTAGCTCAGTTGGTTGAGGTAGAAGCAAATGTTGGCCACGGGCTGCCAGGGATACACGTTGTAGGCCAGACGGATACCGCAATCTCCGAATCTCGGGACAGGATCAGGACCGCAGCCTTTAATTCCCATCTGCCCTGGCCCAAGACCAAAGTGGTGGTCTCCATGTCCCCGGCTTCGCTTCCCAAATCCGGGTCCCACTTTGACCTACCCATAGCGCTTGCGATTCTGGCGGCCCAGGCGGAGGCCGACTTCCCATCTTATGGCAGTACTCCCTCGCCCGCCCAACGTCTCCAGCGCACCTTGGTCTTAGGCGAGCTCGGTCTCGACGGCTCCGTTCGTCCTGTAGCGGGCATTATCCCTGCCCTCCTTGCTGCACGGGAACAGGGAATAACAACTCTTATCGTTCCGCCTGGCAATGCCGCCGAGGCGACATTGGTGCCGGACATGGACGTACTGGTTGCTTCGTCTTTGCAGGAAGCTTTCGGATGGGCCTGCGGAAACCGTGGGCTGCCGCAGGCGGCGAGCTTTTCGGGGTCGCTCAGCCCCGCGCCTGCGGCGGCGTCGCGACTCGACTTTAGCGATATCGCTGGCCAAGCTAATGCCAAATGGGCTGCCGAGGTTGCTGCAGCCGGTGGCCATCACTTGATGATGATTGGGCCGCCAGGATCAGGAAAGTCCATGATCGCCTCACGCCTGCCCACCATCCTGCCTACACTTACCCCGGACCAGCAGGTCGAAACCACCGCAATTCATTCGCTGACCGGAACCCCAGGTGAGGTCATCGAGCGCGCCCCGTTCATCGCCCCGCATGCCTCAGTTACTCGGGCGGCATTACTTGGCGGCGGTTCCGGACATCCGCGCCCTGGTGCGGTGAGTTTGGCTCACAATGGTGTGCTCTTTCTCGACGAGGCCAGTGAGGTAGCCGCGCCGGTACTCGATGGTCTGCGTGCACCGCTGGAGGAAGGACACGTGCGGTTGGCGCGCTCGCGCCGCGAGGTTACCTATCCTGCTCGCTTCCAATTGGTCATGGCGGCAAACCCGTGCAGGTGTGCGGCCGAAGACCCGTCTAAGTGCAGATGCAACCCCCATGAACGAATGAACTACCTCTCCAATCTCTCCGGACCGTTGCGAGACCGTCTGGATATGGTGGTCACCTTAAGCGGGCAGGCGGCAACAATTAACGCGGACGGTGAAGAGGAATCCGCAGTCATCGCCGAGCGCGTCGCCGCTGCCCGTGAGCGCGCCGCCGCACGCTGGTGGGCGGATGGCATCACCGCACGCACCAATGGGGAAGTTCCTTCGTCCTATTTGCGCCGAAAGAGACCCGCTGCAGAGGCTGCGATGGTCATGTTGTCTGCCTACTTGGCTGAAGGTGAAATATCCCAGCGCGGAGTGGACCGCGTATTGAAACTCTCTTGGACTCTGGCCGATCTAGCAGGAAAGGCACAGCCGGACCTGGACGAAGTGGGGCGCGCGCTCGATCTGCGCGGCTCAATTAACGTCGGGAGGCTCGCAGCATGACCGACCTTGACCTCTCTACTCCTTATGCCACCTGGGTATACCTCAACCGAGTGGTGGAAGGTCCCTCTGCGGCGTTGCAGGCCCTGCTTACGCAATACCCAGCTGAGGAAATCGCCCACGGAATCTACAATCGCGCCGACTGGATTGGCCCGCTTTTGGCGCGCACGGCCTCCCGCTATGACTGGTTGCGGCAGGCCGAAGATATGGCGGCAGCCGAAAGGGTCGGGGCTCGGCTCATTACGGCAGAAAGCTCAGAGTGGCCCACAGAGGAGTTTGACTCTGCATTCGGCTTCTATCAGCACGGCGGGGAGGCCCCAGCTACTTTTGATGACCAAGCATTGCCACCACATAGCCTGTGGGTGCGCGGTGCACCATTACAGGCAGAGGTTGCTCAAGCTGTGGCCATCGTCGGTACTCGTGCCATTTCTCGCTATGGCTGGCAGGCCACCCACAACGTCGTGTCCGGATTGGTTCAGCATGAATGGACTCCAATATCCGGCGGCGCGCTGGGAGTGGATACCGTCGCGCACGAAACAGCGTTGCACAACAACGGGCGCACGGTAGCCATAGCAGCGTGTGGCATCGATAGGGACTACCCAGCCCGCAATGCCAACTTATTCGCCAAGATTGCGGACAATGGTTGCATCATCTCTGAATTCGCGCCGGAAACCGCGCCGAAGCGCCACCGGTTCTTAACGCGCAATCGCTTAGTGGCAGCATTGAGTCACGGTACCGTAGTTATGGAGGCGGCATTTCGATCTGGCGCGTTGAACACCCTCAACTGGGCAGAAGCGCTTGGGCGAGTTGCGATGGCGGTGCCGGGGCCGATAACTACTAGCGGTTCGTTGGGCTGCCACCAGCGCATTCAAGAAGGCCGCGCACAGTTGGTTACCAGTGCTGATGAAATTCGCGCCTTAGTAAGTCGCGCCGGGGAAGTAGACCCAGGCGCACAGTACGAAATCAATTTTGCGGCAACCATGACCCAACGCCTCTCCCGCAATGAGTTGCGCGTCTTTGACGCGACGCCACCGCTAGGACAGGAGAAAGCAACGGCAGAAGACATTGCCCGCGAAGCAGGATTCCGATTACCGCTGACAGTTCACTTACTACTGGCACTGGAAAAGATGCGCGTTGTCGTCCGGCATGGCAATACTTGGGCGCGCCGGGAAACGGAATAAATGGCACCTGCGTAGGGCGAGTACACTGCTGTGGCATGAGTGAAGATGGAAAGTCCGCGAAGGCTCCGAAAGTTGAGGGGCAGATGGCTGAGGCCATTGAGGACTTTGCGGATTTCCAACTACACGTCAAAGGCCGCGCAGAAGCGACGGTGCGCGGGTATCGCTCCGACTTGCGCGACCTTGCACGCAGCGTGCCTACCTTCGCGGAGTTTGACCTCAATAGCCTGCGCCACTGGTTGGCAGAGGCTGTTGCGGAAGGAAAGTCGCGTTCCACTCTGGCACGGCGCACCGCGGCAGCGAAGGGGTTTTCTACTTGGGCAGTGCGCGAAGGGCACCTTAAGCGAGACGTTGCTGCCCGCCTAGTGACGCCCAAAGTGGGGCGTCACCTTCCAACGGTTCTCGCTCCGGAGCAGGCCGGCGAGCTTATGGGCAATGCGGTTTCTGCAGATGAAGTCCACTTTCTTCGCGATAGCGCCATCCTGGAGTTGCTCTATGCCTCCGGTATGCGCGTGGCGGAGTTGGTCCGGCTGGACCTGGGCGATATTGATTTTCAACGCGGTACCTTGCACGTCACCGGTAAGGGCAATAAGCAGCGCGTAGTGCCTTTCGGGCACGCAGCGGAAGACGCCTTAAAGCAGTGGATTGGCAAAGGCCGTGGAGAACTCGCCGGGGCCGAAACTGAAGCTGTATTTGTTGGCAGCAGGGGAGGGCGCATCGATCAACGCCAGGTGCGCCGCATTGTGGCAAAGGCCGCCAAAGTCACTGGTACACAGGGGCTTACCCCGCATGGGGTGCGCCACTCTGCCGCAACCCACCTATTGGAAGGCGGGGCAGATTTGCGCGTAGTGCAAGAACTGCTGGGGCACTCCTCGCTTAATACCACGCAGATTTATACCCACGTGTCCGCGCAGCGCTTGCAGCGCGTATACGACCAAGCCCACCCCCGAGCCTAAAGCGGTTTGAGGCGAATTACCGGCATATCCAGCAGGGTTAAAGGATCGATGTAGGTATCTTTTGCGATGAGTGCGCCCCAGTGCAGTCCGGGATAGCCATCGACGGGATTGCCTAAACGGCCTATCACTTGGCCCTCGCGGACTTCTTGGCCCTGCTTTACGGAGCCGTGCACAGGTTGATACGTCGTTCTCACTCCATCCGCGTGGGCAATGGAGACAACTGGTTTGCCGGCCACCGTGCCCACAAAGGCGACTTCGCCGTCTTCGGCGGCTACCACCGGCGAGCCCACGGATAGGGCCATGTCGACGCCGCGGTGGCCAGGGCTCCACTTTTGTTCTGGGGCATCGAAACCACGCAACACCCGCGCCGGGCTAGGTTTGCCGGAGGCAGGGTCGACATAGGCCGTGGCCGGTGGGCAACACGGAATAAGAATCGAAAGAAGGGTGAGGAAAGTGGTGGGGAGGAAGGTGGGGCGTCGGCAAGCGGGAAATGTGGAGGGGGAAAGGAACTGATTCATGGGCACAGTGTCCGCCGGAATGAAGCGTTTGGGAAGTCCGTTCACCTTATAGCTGTGGACAACTTGGGTTGCATGATG
Source organism: Corynebacterium sp. MSK158 (assembly GCF_030229085.1). NCBI lineage: Bacteria > Bacillati > Actinomycetota > Actinomycetes > Mycobacteriales > Corynebacteriaceae > Corynebacterium > Corynebacterium sp. MSK158. Next base: position 167,468 of record NZ_JASPHJ010000003.1, on the reverse strand, counting down.
TGATTGAGACGGTTGTGACGATTGATGCAAAGTGACTGCGGTGAAGTTGTGGATAAGCTGTCTTCGGTTTGGAAAAACCAGCGTAAGGGGATTATTCTTTGGAGCAGCAGTGTGTCCACCTCGTGGAGGCATTGACTACGCGCGGCGAAGTTGTCGCTTCCTGCTGGAAGGAAGAGACAGCCTGACGGTTGACGTGGTCCTTGGAAACAAGGTGTCAGCGGGGCCTTCGTTGCTAGGGTGCGGAATAAAACACCGCACAATTGGAAAACCGAAAGACAAGATAAAAGAAAGCGAGCGAATCATGGCAGTTGTAACCATGCGCGAGCTCCTCGACGCTGGTGTGCACTTTGGCCACCAGACCCGTCGCTGGAATCCGAAGATGCGTCGTTTCATCTTCACCGACCGTAACGGCATCTACATTATCGACCTGCAGCAGACGCTGACCTACATTGACGAGGCTTACGAGTTCGTCAAGGAAACCGTTGCACACGGCGGCACCATCCTGTTCGTTGGTACCAAGAAGCAGGCTCAGGAAGCAGTTGCTGAGGAAGCAACCCGCGTCGGTATGCCTTACGTCAACCACCGCTGGTTGGGCGGCATGCTCACCAACTTCCAGACCGTTTCCAAGCGTCTGAAGCGCATGAAGGAGCTTCAGGCAATGGACGAGCGTGAGGACGGCTACAAGGGCCGCACCAAGAAGGAAGTTCTCATGCTCAACCGTGAGCGCGCCAAGCTCGAGCGCGTTCTGGGTGGCATCTCCGATATGGCCAAGACCCCGTCCGCACTGTGGATTGTTGATACCAACAAGGAGCACATTGCGGTCAAGGAAGCTCACAAGCTGAACATCCCAGTTGTTGCCATCCTGGACACCAACTGCGACCCGGACGACGTTGACTTCCCGATCCCGGGCAACGACGACGCCATCCGCTCCACCAAGCTGCTCTCCGGCATCGTTGCCTCCGCTGTTGAGGAAGGCAAGAAGGCTCGTGAGGAGCGTCAGCTGGCTGCAGCTAAGGAAGCTGCCGGCGACTCCGCTGAGAAGGAAAAGCGTGACGCTGAGGCAGCTGCCGCAGCTTCCGACCCGGCTTCCGCGGAAAAGTCTGAGGGAGCATCCGCAGACAAGGCCGAGAAGTAGTCTTAAACTTCTCGCTAGGAAATTTCCTCACCTGCGTTTAACTGAATACCCCACGCACTTTTGGTGTGGGGCAGCAAGGGGAGTAATTCCTGCCCAAGGCTGTTTACCAACCCCCGCCACCGTGCTTTAACGGCGGCGGGGGTTGGTTTTATCTATGCTGGGTGCTGCTGAAACCAGCTCCACTTTCATGCATAGGTAGGAAAGGGGTGGTTTCTGCCACCCTAAAGCGGCGCGATTTCACCGCGTCGACTACGCTGTTTGAACGAACACTGTTTGATTTTCAAGGAGGATCGCCCCAACTATGGCGAACTACACTGCTGCAGACGTCAAGGCACTGCGCGAAGCTACCGGCTCCGGCATGCTCGATTGCAAGAAAGCTCTGGAAGAGTCCAACGGCGACTACGACAAGGCTGTTGAGTACCTGCGCATCAAGGGCGCTAAGAACGTCTCCAAGCGCGCTGACCGTGAGGCTACCGAGGGCCTCATCGCCGTTTCTGGCAACACCATGGTCGAGATCAACTGTGAGACCGACTTCGTTGCTAAGAACGAAGCTTTCAAGACTTTCGCAGCCAAGATTGCTGACGCTGCTGCTGAGGCCAAGGCCAACTCCGCTGACGAGCTCAACAACATTGAGATCGACGGCAAGAAGGTCTCCGAGGTCGTGGACGAGGAGTCCGCAAAGACCGGTGAGAAGCTGCAGGCACGCCGTGCAGTTACCGTAGAGGGCGACAACGTTGCCGTTTACCTGCACCAGCGTTCCGCTGACCTGCCGCCGGCAGTGGGCGTTCTGGTCTCCTACGAGGGTAGCGAGGAAGGCGCTCACGCTGCAGCGCTGCAGATTGCTGCAATGAACGCTGAGTACCTCACCCGCGAGGACGTTCCTGCAGAGATCGTTGAAAAGGAGCGCGAGATCGCTGAGGCCACCACCCGTGAGGAGGGCAAGCCAGAGGCAGCCCTGCCGAAGATCGTGGAAGGTCGCCTGAACGGCTTCTTCAAGTCCATCGTTCTGCTGGAGCAGGCTTCCCTGTCTGATAACAAGAAGACCGTAAAGCAGGTTGCTGAAGAAGCTGGCACCACCATCACCGGCTTCGTTCGCTACGAGGTTGGCGCTTAAGCCCACCGCGCTTTAACAACTAGCCCACGAAGGACTATCCTTCGTGGGCTTTGTTGTGCGCTCACCGTGCCGACTCGTGCGGATGGACAATCCGCAGGAAAGGGACCGGCACGTCGCAATTGCCTACTGGCCTGCACCGGCGGGCGGTGTGAGGATGCGAAAGATATATGGGTAAGATAGGGCGGAGATTGAAACTGCCCCGCGTTAAGGAGACGAAGTAGGCGTGACTGCTGCAGATATTAAGCGAACCGGATACAAGCGAGTAATGCTGAAGCTGGGCGGTGAGATGTTCGGCGGCGGCAAGGTCGGCATCGACCCAGATGTGGTTGAAAACGTAGCCCGCCAAATCGCCGAGGTTTCCCGCCAGGGAATCGAGATTGCAGTGGTTATCGGTGGCGGAAACTTCTTCCGCGGCGCCGAGCTTTCCCAGCGCGGCATGGATCGTGCTCGCTCGGACTACATGGGCATGCTGGGCACGGTAATGAATTCCCTCGCATTGCAGGACTTCCTCAAGCAGCAAGGCGTGGACTGCCGCGTGCAGACCTCCATCAACATGGCGCAGATTGCCGAGCCTTACCTGCCGCTGCGCGCTGAACGCCACCTGGAAAAGGGGCGCGTGGTTATCTTTGGCGCCGGCATGGGCATGCCGTACTTCTCCACGGATACCACTGCCGCGCAGCGCGCCCTGGAAATTGGCGCTGAGGTTCTTTTCTTGGCCAAGGCGGTCGACGGCGTCTACTCTGATGACCCGCGCACCAACCCGGATGCGGAACTGTACTCTGAAATCACTCCGCGTGAGGTCATTGAAAAGGGCCTCAAGGTTGCAGATGCTACGGCCTTTAGCCTGTGCATGGACAATGATATGCCAATTTTGGTCTTTAACCTGCTGGAGGAGGGCAATATCGCCCGCGCCGCAGGGGGCGAAGTTATCGGCACGCTGGTGCAGTCCTAATACTGTAAGGGCTGCGAACCTGCTACCTTTTTATACAGCCACCCCTATTCGTTTAAGGATGATTTAACCTCATGATCGATGAGATTCAGCTCGAAGCAGAAGAGCACATGACCGCTTCCGTCGAGCACACCCGCGAGCAGCTGGTGACCATTCGTACCGGCCGCGCGAACCCCACCATGTTCAACGGCTTGGTAGCCGAATACTACGGTGTACCTACTCCGATTACCCAGATGGCTACCATTTCCGTACCAGAGCCGCGCATGCTGCTCATCAAGCCTTATGAGCAGTCCATGATTCATGAGATTGAAAACTCCATCCGCAACTCGGATTTGGGCGTGAATCCCACCAACGATGGTCAGGTTCTGCGCGTGACCGTTCCGCAGCTGACGGAGGAGCGTCGTAAGGAAATGGTGAAGCTGGCCAAGAGCAAGGGCGAGGACGGCAAGATTGCTATCCGTAATATTCGCCGCAAGGCCATGGAGCAGTTGAAGAAGCTGCAGAAAGACGGCGACGCCGGCGAGGATGAGGTCATCGCTGCGGAAAAGGAAATGGAAAAGATTACTTCCGGCTACATCGAGCAGGTGGACAAGCTGGTAGAAAATAAGGAAAACGAGCTGATGGAGGTCTAAGACCTCCCATCATTGCCGCCGTGCCCGTCCTCGGCCGGCGGCGCTTTTTCTGTTCCGCGGCCTACAGATCCGAAGTTTAGAGTAGGGGAGGTCGAGCAGTGAAAGTTAGCGAGGGGCGCGAAAAGATGCAGCGAAAGGAGTCGGTCACGGTGAGTGATGCCATAAACCGCCGATTGCCACAGCCGAAGAATGGTGCAGGCCGCGATTTGCCGGCCGCTATCGGCGTTGGCGTAGGCCTTGGCGCACTTGTCGTGCTCGCCGTATGGGCCGGCCCATTCGCGTGGTACGCGGTCGTGGCCCTTGCAGTTGGCGTTGCCATGTGGGAGGTACTCAGCCGCCTGCGGGAGCATTCCTACTATATTCCGCGCACGCTGCTCATTATTTTGGGCCAAGCCATGGTGTGGGTCTCGTGGCCACTGGGCGCGCCCGGCCTTGTTGCGGTCTATGTCACCGCTGTGCTGGCGCTCATGTTTGGTCGCCTCTTCCATAATGGTCGCCATCGCCCGCCAATTAACTACCTGCGGGATATGTCCGTCGGCATTTTTGTGCTGACGTGGATTCCGCTTTTTGCCACCTTTGCAGCAATGCTGTCGCTGGTATCGACCCCGTTTGCCAGTGGTGCCGCTTCCATCGTCGTCTTCATGTTGTGCGTGGTGGCCTCCGATACTGGTGGCTATATCGCTGGCGTGATGTTTGGCTCGCATCCCATGGCCCCTGCGGTGAGCCCCAAGAAATCGTGGGAGGGCTTTGCTGGGTCCATCCTCTTTGGCGTGGTCACCGGCGCGCTTACCGTGAAGTTCCTGCTTCATCACGATGCCTGGGTGGGTGGCCTGATGGGGCTTGGCCTTGTCATTTGTGCCACCTTGGGCGACTTGGTGGAATCCCAGTTTAAGCGTGAGCTCGGAATCAAGGATATGTCGGCCTTGCTGCCAGGCCATGGCGGCTTGATGGACCGCCTGGATGGCATGCTGCCTTCCGCCATGGTCACCTGGGTGGCCATTAGCTTCCTGGCAACGTTTACGCCATAGAAGCAGCGGGTACGCGAAAGCCGCCTCTCCCCAATAGTCCGTCCTAAGAAGGCAGGAAAAGGGGGGAGGCGGCTTTTTGAGACTTATACCTGCTTAGCCTGCTTGCGAAGTTGGCGGCGCAACTCAAACATGCGCCAGCCACCCACTAGCGCCATGATGAGTGCTCCGCCAATGGCGAAGATGAGGAAAGCAATTCCGGCAGGGAACTCACCGGACCAGCCTAGGAAGTTCATGGGAACCTCGTGCTGGTTTTGCATGATGAAAACAATGAGAACAATCAGCAGCAGGAAACCTACGATGAGCGCGATCCATGTGCTGGCTGCGAAAGATCCCTTGGCCTTGCCGGAAGGCTGGGTGGAGTGAGAAGTAGAGTCAGAGACCGTCGGCTCTAGGCTAGAACCGGTTTCCGGTGCAGAAGTGTTCATCTCCGTCGAGGAGAGGTCTGCGTCGGAAGAAGAAAAGTCATCTGCGGGGTAATTCGGATTTGTCATGCATCCATTATTTCTTTAAACCTGTCGATTATGCCACTTGGCACGGCTTTCAATTGGAAAAACCCACGCAGACCGTGGAAAAATGGGCAACACTATGGCTCAACCAGTGAAACTTAACTTCTCTGCCCCGCGCCGCGGACTTCCCCCTAAGCACTTCGCGGACTTGACCGAAACCGAGCGCATTGACAAGCTCGCAGAAATTGGCCTGCCTAAATTCCGTGCAAAGCAGCTGGCTAAGCACTATTACGAGCACTATACCGACAATGTGGAGGATATGACCGATATCCCCGCCGGCAAGCGCGAAGCAGTCAAGGAAGCTTTCTTCCCTGAACTCATGCAGCCTATCCGGACTACTTCCACGGATGACGGCGAGACCACTAAGTCCCTGTGGCGTTTGCATGATGGCACGCTGCTGGAGTCGGTTCTGATGCGCTACCCAGGACGCGCCACGTTGTGTATTTCTTCCCAAGCCGGCTGCGGTATGGCCTGCCCGTTCTGCGCTACCGGCCAGGGCGGTCTAGACCGCAACTTGTCTACGGGCGAGATCGTTGAGCAGTTCCGCCATGCTGCAGCCGCGATGGCAGCAGAAGGTGGCCGCCTGTCCAACGTGGTCTTCATGGGCATGGGTGAGCCACTGGCCAACTACAAGCGCGTGGTGCAGGCCGTGCGACAGATTACCGGCCAGGATGGTGCCGGCTTTGGTCTTTCCCAGCGCAACGTGACCGTGTCTACCGTGGGCTTGGCTCCGGCAATTCGTAAGCTGGCGGACGAGGATTTGGCCTGCACGCTCGCCGTTTCCTTGCACACTCCGGATGATGAGCTGCGCGATGGCCTCGTGCCTGTCAATAACCGCTGGTCCGTCGATGAGGTGCTCGATGCTGCGCGTTATTACGCGGATAAGTCTGGTCGCCGCGTGTCCATTGAGTATGCCCTGATTCGCGATAAGAATGATCAGGATTTCCGCGCGGATATGCTGGGCCGCAAGCTGCATCAAAAGTTGGGCTCCAAGGTTCACGTCAATGTCATTCCGCTCAATCCCACGCCGGGCTCGGAGTGGGATGCAGCTCCGCAGGACCGCCAGGACGAGTTTGTGCGCCGCGTGCAGGCCCAGGGCGTTCCTTGTACAGTGCGCGATACCAAGGGCGATGAGATTGCGGCGGCGTGTGGTCAGCTCGCAGCAGATGAACGGGAAGATAAGTCCGCCTAACTGATAAGATTGGCGGATATGATTATTCCGAATTATCCGCCGCTTGCAGATGACCCCACCGCGCAGGCCTTTGCCGTGCGCGGTCTGAATAAATCTTTCACTGGACGCCCCGCAGTGTCGAATTTGAGCCTCGACATTCCGCGGGGCTCTATTTATGGCATCGTTGGCCCAAATGGCGCTGGCAAGACCACCATGCTGACCATGGCGTGTGGCCTGCTGCGCCCAGATAGCGGTGAGGCGTTCATCGCTGGGCACAATACGTGGCAGCAGCCGATTGCGGCCAAGGCGGCGATGGGCCTGCTCATTGATGGCGCTCCCGTCTTTGACCGCTTGTCTGGTCCAGAGTACCTGTTTTATCTTGGCGCGTTGCGCAGCATGAACCAGGCCGAGGTGGAGCACCGCAGCGCACAGCTGCTGGACGCCTTGCAGCTTGCCGACGCCGCCGATAAACCCATCGCGGACTATTCCGCCGGCATGACTAAGAAGATCCTTTTGGCTGGTGCGCTCTTGCATAACCCGGAAGTCGTGATCCTCGACGAGCCTTTGGAAGCGGTGGACCCAGTCTCGGGCCAGCTCATTCAAGAGCTCTTGCGCGCCTATGCCGCCCGCGGTGGCACCGTAATCCTGTCTTCACACGTCATGCAATTGGTAGAGGGCTTGTGCGATCATGTAGCCATCATCGCGGGAGGACAGGTGCTATCTGCTGGCCATGTGGAGGAGGTGCGCCAGGGCGGTAGCCTGACGGATGCCTTCATCCACTTTGCTGGTGGGAGTGATTTTGATGCAGGCTCTTTCGATTGGCTGCGCCGTGGAGGCGGCGAGCCGCAGCGCGGGGAAGGGGAGGCGTAGGCGCAATGACTTCGACGCTCCTCAAGCTGCACCGCACACTGTGGGTCCGCAATCTCAAGGCGAATGCCGCTGCGGTCATGATCCCTATCTGCCTATTGCTCTATGGACTCATCGGCCTTGCGTCGCTAGGGGCTCTTGCTGCGGCAGATATCTCCATCGGAACTGGGAACGTGCAAGCCCTTACCGTGGCCCCCGCTGTAGGCACGCTCGCCTTTATCGTTATCACCCTCATCATACCCAGCGGGGAGAATCAGCTTTCTGCCCGTGAGCTTTCCGCGTTGCCGGTGCGGTTAAACGACATCACACCGGCACTAGCTATTGCCTCAGTACTCAATCTGCGCGCTCCAGTATCTGTCTTGCTCTCCATCGCCTACGCGGTGGCGGGGAGTGTGATCTTGGCGGCCAATGGCAAGGCATTGTTCATCGTGCCCTTCTGCCTGGGCATGCTCTTTGCCCTAGTGCTGACGCTGGTCTTAGTAGATCTCGCGGTCTATGTCGGGGTTACCGTCGCGGAGCTAAGCTCGACCACCCTCAAAGTTTTGGGTGCGCTGGCGGTGTTCTTGCTTATCTTTGGTTCGAATCGGCTTGCTTCCCTCGCTGACTCTGACTTCCCATTGGGAACTGTGGGCGAGGGTCTGGCGTGGACGCCAGTAGGCGCACCTGTAGGCTGGGCGCTCGCGCTCGCCCAAGGTCAACTGGCGGTGGCCCTTGCACAGTTCTTCATCGCCGCGGCGTCACTGGGCGCAGCCGTGTGGGCGTGGCACCGGTTGCTGCGCTTGCAATTCGAGCGCCGCACACTCCTGTCTCCGGCGCACCAACGCCGCGAAAAGGCCAAAGGGATTAACCGCTTTTCCTTGGGCTCCTTTTCCTATCGCGGTCCAGCTGCCATGGAGTTTACGCGCTCGCTGCGCTACATCTTCCGCGACTCCCGCCTTATCGGCACCATCATCATGCAGCCAATTTTGGCAATCGCCTTTATTATTCAGGGCTTTACTACTGATTCCGTCATGCCTTCTATAGGAGTGCTATTTCTGGGTCTTTTCGGCGGAATTGTAGCCACAAATGATTTTGGCTATGACGGTCCAAGCCTGTGGGTAAAGATGGCCGCCCCAGTTCGTCCGCGCACGTTTCTCTACGCGCGGCACTGGGCCCACTTGGCGCCCACAACCATTACCTTCGTCCTCTCGGCGGCAGTGCTTTTCGCAGTGAGCGCCGACAAAGCGCTCACCGGGTGCTTGATGGTGGTCGCACTGGGAATTTTCATCTCCTCTGCGGGGTTGTCATTGCTGCTATCCACCTTTAATCCCTTTGCCACCGCGCGGCCCGGTGGCAGTATGTGGGCAGATAAATCCGGCTACTCGGCCAGTGCCTTCTTAAGCGCCATTTTGAATTTGTTTATTGGCTGGACGCCGATTATCCCTGGCGTCATCCCAATGGCTATCGGCTACGGCTCGAATATGGCGCTGGTTGCACTGGGGTATATCCTCGTCATCGCGGTTCCCGTTGCGTGTTATATCGTCGCCCTCCGGGTAAGCGGCAAACGCGTGGACAACTCCTTGCCTGAGATTTACGCCAAGGTGGGGCACTGGGTGTCTTAAACCTTTATGTCCCCGCGACAGTAGCTCCATCGCGGCCCTCCCCGGGGCGCGATGGGGTCCGTGGAGCTGGGAGTGGGGCCTCAACGACAGAATGCGTTGGTGAGTAGGAGGGGGCGTCGCCAAGCGGAGGCATAAAGAAACCGCCGACCTTCGCAGGGAAGGGCGGCGGTAGCTAAAGCGTACTAAAAGCTTAGAGCGTGTGCTTGCCGGAGGTTACCGGGGTGGCGTTGTTGGTGCCTGGCTCAACGCGCAGGTGAGAAACGCGGGAAGGCTCAATGTTGAGCGCGCGCAGCTGGGAATCGGTCAGCTCGGCGTATGCGCCGGTGTTGGTCTTCTGGTCGTAGACCCAGTCCGGCTCCTGGTGGCCCACCGGCTGGTTGCGGGCGGTCACGGTGCGAACCTGGTGCAGCTTAGGCTGGAAAGCGTGGATGAGCAGGCCAACGGCGATCAAGATAGCCAAGGCAATGAGCCAGATGGTCTCAACGTGGCCCTTGTGGTTACCAAAGTTGTAGGCAAGCAGGAACAGGACAGAGATCCAACCGGCGATCTGTACGCCAGAGCGGCTGATGCGGGACCAACCGAATCCTGCGGATGGAACGTCCTCAGTAGAAACACCGTCAAATACCTGCGGTACCGGCTTGTGGGAAGACACTTGCTCTCCTTCGCTTCTGCGTGTGTCCGTCTGTGCGATGGGCATGCGGGCACACCAATGCCATTTGTCTGTTACACATTCTAAAACATCGCACCTGAGATGGCGATTAAACACCCCCGTCGCAGTGCGGCGTACCTGCCGCGCCCGCACAATGGTGGTGGGCGCTAGGGTGGAGGCGTGACTACTCAGCGAATACTCATTCTTGGTTCCACCGGTTCAATCGGCACGCAGGCTCTGGAAGTCATTGCGGATAATCCCGATAAATTCGACGTCGTGGGAATCGCTGCGGGTGGCTCCAACCCGCAGCTCATCATCGAGCAAGCCCGTAGCCTCAACCTTTCGTTTGACCACGTTGCCGTGGCCAACGAGGCCGCCGCGGCCGAGGTGTCGGCCGCTTTAGGCGGTTCGGTTTTGAGTGGCGCCGACGCTGCAGAGCACCTAGTGCGCTCGACCCCGGCCGATACGGTACTCAATGCCTTGGTGGGTTCTTTGGGGCTCAAGGCCACCGTGGCCACACTGGAAATGGGCGAGTACTTAGCCTTGGCCAATAAGGAATCCCTCGTCGCGGGCGGCACGCTGGTTACGCAAAAGGCGCGCCCTGGCCAGATTATCCCTGTTGACTCGGAACATTCCGCCATGGCGCAGTGCCTGCGTGCCGGCGAGGAGGGGGAGCTGGATAAGCTTGTCCTTACCGCCTCTGGTGGCCCCTTCCGCGGTTGGTCGCGCGAAGAGATGTGGGACGTGACCCCTGAGCAGGCAGCGCAGCACCCTACCTGGTCCATGGGGCAGATGAATACCCTCAACTCTGCCACCCTCATTAATAAGGGCCTGGAGCTTATTGAAGCAACGCTCCTCTTTGACATCGCCCCTGAGCGCATCGACGTCACCGTGCACCCGCAGTCCATCATTCACTCTATGGCCACCTTCAAGGACGGCTGCACTATCGCACAGGTCTCGCCGCCATCGATGAAACTGCCTATTTCGCTGGCACTGAATTGGCCGCACCGCGTACCAGGCGCCCAGCCGGCCTTGGACTTTGCGCAGGCGCATGACTGGCGTTTTGAGCCGCTTGACGATGCCGCCTTTCCCGCCGTCAGCCTCGCCCGCCGGGCCGCGGCCGATGGAACAGGGGTCATTTATAATGCCGCTAATGAGGAAGCTGCGGCCGCGTTCTTGTCCGGGCGCATCCATTTCCCGGAAATTGTGGACGTCGTGGGCACGATCCTTGATTCCGCATCCGAGTTTGCTGGTGTAGTCTCTAGCCTCGATGAAATCCTCGCGGTAGAAGGCGAGGCGCGCAGGCGCGCGAATGCGCTGATTGATTCGCTGGCTGACTAGAAAGCTTTCACACCATGGCAAACTTGCTGGGCATTGTGTTTTTCGCCCTTGGCATCGGGCTTACCGTAGCGTTGCATGAAGCAGGCCATATGCTCACGGCGCGTGCCTTTGGCATGCGCGTGCGCCGTTATTTTATTGGCTTTGGGCCGCGCCTATTTTCCTTCCGGAAGGGCCACACCGAATATGGACTTGCGGCCTTCCCGGTGGGCGGGTTTTGTGATATCGCTGGCATGACCGCGCAGGATGAATTCCTCTCCGAGGAAGAAGAGCCCCATGCGATGTATAAAAAGCCGTGGTGGCAGCGCATAATCGTGATGGCCGGCGGCATCGGTGTCAACCTGATTCTGGGCTTTGTCATCCTCTACTTTGTGGCGATGACGGCTGGTTTGCCCAACCCGGATGCTGATGTGCGCCCGCGCGTGGGTGAGGTGACGTGCTCGGCCAATCAGAAGCCGAACCAAGAGCTAGAGGCGTGCACGGGTAAAGGCCCCGCTGGAAAGGCCGGCGTGCAGGAGGGCGATATTATTGTGGCTCTCGATGGTCAGAAGCTGGATTCTTTTACCCAGCTGCGCGATGAGGTAATGCAGCGCCCCGGCGAGACCATCACGCTGACGGTTGAGCGCGGTGGGGAAGACAGGGACTTCTCGGTCCACCTCGATACGGTCAAGCGGTTGAACCAAGACGGCGAGCTGGTGGATGCTGGCTCGATCGGACTGAGTAATCAGCTTATCGATGTCGTCGAAAAGCACGGCGCCGTCGAGGCCCTACCGGCAACCTGGCGCTTTAGCACCTACTCGCTGGACGCAACGGTCGAGGGGCTGAAGCAATTCCCGGGCAAAATTCCGGGTGTGGTGGCCTCCATTTTCGGCCACGAACGCGAGGCCGATGGCCCGATGTCCGTCGTCGGTGCTTCCCGCGTGGGCGGCGAATTGGCAGAGCGTTCCCTGTGGTCGATGTTCTTTATGATGCTAGCCACCCTGAACTTCTTCCTCGCACTCTTTAACCTGATTCCGCTACCGCCTTTCGACGGCGGACATATCGCCGTCATCATCTATGAAAAGCTGCGCGATGGCATCCGCAAACTGGCGGGCAAGCCAGCTCTGGGGCCGGCCGATTACACCAAGTTGATGCCGGTGACCTATGTCATGGCCGCGCTGCTAATGGGCGTTGGTGTCATTGTCATTGTTGCCGATGTGGTCAACCCCATACGGCTATTTGGCTAGCCGCCGCAGCCCCCGCTGCGCGCACTTCAGGCATAAAGCAAGCAGTGCTAGAGTGGGGGCGTTAATCACCCACCGTATGTATTTACTGTGCTTCAACAAGGAGAATTCATGTCGACCCCCATCGGTCTAGGAATCCCAGACGGCCCACCACCAGTCCTGCACCCGCGCCGCAAGACTCGTCAGCTGCAGGTGGGCCCGGTCGGCGTCGGCTCTGACTCACCCATCTCGGTGCAGTCGATGACCAATACCAAGACGCACGACATTAACGGCACGCTGCAGCAGATCGCGCAGCTGACGGCTTCCGGCTGCGATATCGTGCGCGTGGCTTGCCCTAAGCCTGTTGATGCGGAGGCACTTCCGGCCATTGCCAAGAAGTCCCCGATCCCGGTTATTGCGGATATCCACTTCCAGCCTAAGTACATCTTCCAGGCCATCGACGCTGGCTGCGCCGCCATCCGCGTGAACCCGGGCAATATCCGCGAGTTTGACGGTCGCGTAAAGGAAGTTGCTAAGGCAGCCGGCGATGCCGGCATTCCCATTCGCATCGGCGTGAATGGTGGCTCCTTGGACAAGCGCCTGCTGGAAAAATACGGCAAGGCCACCCCGGAAGCACTCGTCGAGTCTGCTATCTGGGAGGCTGGCCTCTTTGAGGAGCACGGTTATGGCGATATCGCTATTTCCGTTAAGCACTCCGATCCGGTTTTGATGGTGGAGGCCTACCGCCAGCTGGCGGAAAAGACTGATTACCCGCTGCACCTCGGCGTGACCGAGGCCGGTCCGAAGTTCATGGGTACCATCAAGTCTTCGGTTGCCTTCGGCGCACTGCTGGCAGAGGGCATTGGCGATACTATTCGCGTGTCCTTGTCCGCTCCGCCGGTAGAGGAAATCAAGGTGGGCGACCAGATTCTGCAGTCGCTCAACCTGCGCCCGCGCAAACTGGAAATCGTTTCCTGCCCGTCCTGTGGCCGCGCCCAGGTGGACGTTTACAAGCTGGCGGAGGAAGTTACCGCCGGCTTGGAGGGCATGGAGTTCCCGCTGCGCGTTGCCGTGATGGGTTGCGTTGTCAATGGCCCAGGCGAGGCCCGCGATGCCGACCTCGGCGTTGCCTCCGGCAATGGCAAGGGCCAGATCTTTGTTAAGGGCGAGGTCGTTCGCACCGTGCCGGAGGACAAGATTGTGGAAACCCTCATTGAAGAGGCCATGCGCATTGCCGATGAGCAGGGTATGGAAGCCGTGGAAGGCGCCAAGGCTGAGGTTCGCGTAACCCAGTAATTTACCCACTTTGAGCAGACTGCCCCGCACTTCGGTGTGGGGCAGTCTTTTTTGGCGCTTGCGCTGCTAGAGTGCCAAGACATGAAGAAGTTGGTCGCGCTGGTTGCAACTATCACGCTCGCCTCCACCAGCGTGGTTGCCTGTACACCGAAGCCGGTCTCTGCGGAACCGGTCGCAGAAGAATTCCTCCAGGGGATGGAGTCCCGCAATAATGACGGTTTAGCCGCGCTTACCGACGCCCCCTCCGACGCCACCTCCGCCCTCGATGCCACCTACTCCGGCCTGCAGGCCGAGGGGCTCGACATTGAGCTTGAAGGCGTGGACCAAGATGAGAACCTCGCCACGGCCAACTACAAGGTCACCTGGGACCTGCCCAAGGAACGTACCTTGAGCTATGACACGCAGATGACGCTGACCAAGACTGAGGATGAGTGGACGGTGCGGTGGAAGCCGAGCCTTATCCACCCCGACCTGGGAGCAAATCAGCACCTGGAACTGCGCGCACTGGAAGCAGAGCGCGCCAGCGTGGTGTCTTCCAATGGAGTGGAACTGATGAGCCCGGGGCTGAACTACCGGCTGGTGGTAGATACCAGCTCGCTGGATGATGTGCGTCCCACCGCTTCCAAGATCAGCGGCGCACTAGCTGCCGCTCACCGCCAGGATGACTCCATTGCAGAGATGGATGCCAAGGATCTGGCCAAAAAGTTGGAGGATGCAGACGGCTCCTTTTCCGTCACCATGTTTACGGAGGATCAAGCCAAGGCTGTGCGCCCCAAGGTGGAAGGCATGGACGGCGTGCGCCTCAATGAAGAACCGGCTCTAGTCACCCGCGACCGTGGCCTGGCACCCGATCTGATGTCGCGCGTGCGATCCGCGGTCCAAGATGAGGTCGATGGCCAAACCGGCTGGTCCATTTCTGTGGTCAATGAGAATGGCGCAGCACTCTCTGATGTGGAAAAGCACGACCCTGATGCGGCGCCATCGATCAAGGTAGGTCTGGACTACGACGTGCAGCGGGCCGCGCAAGAGGCGGTCAATGAGCGCGCAGACTCCCAGGCTATGCTCGTAGCCATCCGTCCCTCCAATGGCGATATCTTGGCCGTCGCCCAAACCGAAAAAGCCGATGAAGACGGCGACGTAGCCCTCCAAGGCCAGTACCCTCCGGGCTCGGTGTTTAAGATTCTCACCGCCGCGGCCGGCGTAGAAAAGCAGGGGCTTAATACCGATACCATCGTTCCGTGCCCTGGCACCATGGACATCTTTGGCCGCGTGGTGACCAACTACAATGCCTTCGCCCTAGGCAGCGTTCCGCTCAGCCAAGCCTTTGCACAATCGTGCAACACTACCTTCGCGGATATTTCCACCAAGCTTAAGCCTGGTGAGTTGAAAGACATGGGAAAGAAGTTTGGCTTCGGCGTGGAATACGATATCCCAGGCCTTACTACCATTACCGGTTCCATTCCGGAGGGCAAAGAACCACTGGAGCGCACCGAATCCGGTTATGGCCAGGGCTATGACTTGGCTAGCCCTTTCGGCATGGCGCTTGTCTCCGCAACGGTTGCCAATGGCAAAACGCCAACACCTACGCTGATTGAAGGCCATGAGACCAAAGCCTCCGATAAGCCGCAGCAGATTTCAAAGCCCGTGCTGGACAATGTGCGCAGCATGATGCGCCAAGTGGTCACCAACGGTACCGCCCGCAGCATGGCGGCTGGCGGCACGATTTACGGCAAGACCGGTGAGGCCGAGATCAACGAAGGCTCGCACGCCTGGTTTACCGGCTACCGCGAAGAAGACGATATTGCCTTTGCCACCCTCGTGGTCTTGGGCGGCGGCTCCGATGCTTCGGTCAATATCACCAGCAATTTCTTGCAGAAGGTCGATGACTACCGCTCCGGTCCGCACGAGGGTGCGGCTCCGCCGGCCGAAGGGTAGAAACCCCGCCTGCCCTCGTGACCCCGGCTGCTGCATTATGGGCGCAGAGGACTACCATGGGAAACCATGAGTAATCGAGGAAAGCTAAAGCCAGGCAAGCCCACTCCGATCCTCACCGTGCCGGAGAGCATTGAGCGACCGGAGTACGTGTGGAAGGACGAGGTACAAGAGGGCATTGGTGAGCCCTACGTCCAGTCTCCTGAGGTCATTGAGAAGATGCGTGAGGCATGTAAGATTGCTGCCAACGCCCTCAAGGAAGCCGGCAAGGCCGTGCAGCCGGGCGTAGCTACCGATTATGTAGACCGCGTCGCGCACGAGTACATGTGCGACCACGGCGCTTACCCGTCTACGCTGGGCTACCGCGGCTTCCCCAAGTCCAGCTGTGTATCCCTCAATGAGATTGTTTGCCACGGCATCCCGGATACCACGGTGATTGAGGATGGCGACATCGTCAATATCGATATCACCGCTTATAAGAATGGCGTCCACGGTGATAATAACGCTACCTTCCTTGCCGGCAACGTCTCCGAGGAACACCGCCTGCTGGTAGAGCGCACCAAGGAGGCCACCATGCGCGGCATCAAGGCTGCAAAGCCTGGCCGCGAGATTAACGTCATCGGTCGTGTAATTGAGTCTTATGCCAAGCGCTTCGGCTACAACGTCGTGCGCGATTTCACCGGCCACGGCGTTGGCCCAACCTTCCACAACGGTCTTGTTGTCCTGCACCATGACTCGACCGTGTACCGCGACATCCTTGAGCCTGGTATGACACTGACTGTAGAGCCGATGATTAACCTCGGCTCCTTGGATTATGAGATCTGGGATGATGACTGGACCGTCCAAAACACCGACGGCAAGTTCACCGCCCAGTTTGAGCACACCCTTGTCATTACCGAGGATGGCAACGAAATCCTCACCGTCCCCGACGAGGACTAAAACTATTTCACAAAGGCCGCCTCCACACGACCCTCGGCAGGGAAGTGGAGGCGGCCTTGCACATGCTTGCCGACGCCTTGTGGAAGCCAACCCGCCCTAAGTAGTGAACAGGCTCATAGTAAAAGGGTCTCCTTCTAAGGATGCAACCGCTTGTAAGCCTTAGCTTTCTAGCCCCAACATGTCGCCAGCAATTAGCGGAGGATTGTGCCCAGAACTTGTGGATAGATCCGTTGTTACGGCGAAGTTATCATCTCCGGTCATATCTTCGAATTGTGGAGTTTCGGCCGAGAAGTACGGGCGTAGAACACGGCTCGGTATCCACTTGGTGCAGGTGGCAGTTGCCGGTCACTTGCGAGGCCTTCGCTAGCTGTAGATCCGATTTTGGAGGACAAAGACGCGCACTCGAAGTCTCCAGCATTGAACTTCTTGACTACTAAGAGTGGACGAAAAGCTGGGCTGATCATGTCATCACGCAGACTGCTGATGCCTGTACGGCGCTAGCCCTGGAAGACCATTTGCCCACGCAGGATCGCGGAAAAGTCCTTGGAGGAGCCAATGACGCCAACGCCTTTAACCGCTCGTTGCCCTCGAGCTAATTGTAAACCCTAGATTGCAGGGAAGGGGAGTAGTTGTCCGGATTGAGTTTTGCTGTCTTTTCTGTCTTGAAATGGTTAGCCTGCCCCAAATGATCTGCTCCACTTGGGGCAAACGGTCACGCCAGCGGAGGCAATGGCGGTGTTGCCGAATGCGACGGAGACTGCGGTAGCTATATCGAGGTTGGATATTTCAAAATTACTTTTAGGGGTATAAGCAATGTCTTGCAGTGGGGGAACCAAAGTGCAATTGAGAATCTGGCAGAATTAGTAAAAGCGATGACATGTGCCTATTGGTTTGGGCCGGTATTTCGAGTGAATTCAGTAAAACTCCCGTCCTTTTGCGCGTCAAAGACTGGAATGTCAGCGATTAAATTAATTTGGGCCCTTTATGGTGATAATTTTCCTGAAATTGTGAATGGCCCTTCCTTGGCGTGAAGTGGGAAAACGCCCTAAAACCTGGGAATAAACTGGAAGGATGTGAGAAGGATCACGTAACAGTTCACTTATTCCACTCCAGTCCCAAAAGGGCATTTTCCACTACTTCTGGCAGCGCAGGGTGGATCCAATATTGGTTGCGAGTAAACTCCCGCATGTCCAACTTGTAGGCCATCGCGGTAATCAATTGCTGGATCAAGGTAGAGGCCTGTGGGCCCATGAGGTGAGCGCCGAGAAGCTGTCCAGTCCCGCGGTCTGCTACCAGCTTGCAGATGCCAGTGGTATCTTCCATAGCCCAGCCGTAGGCAACGTCGCCAAAGTTTTGAACTTTGACGGTGATGTCGAAGCCCTTCTGACGTGCCAGCTTTTCAGTAAGGCCCACTGTGGCGATTTGTGGGTGGGTAAAGATGGCGGCGGGGACATTGTCGTGGGGCAGTGGGCGGAGATCTTCTGGGTGGAGCAGGTTGTGCTGCACGGCGCGGGTCTCCGCATTGGCTACGTGCTTGAGCATATATGGAGAAGAGACATCGCCAAGCGCCCAAACACCCTCGGCGGCGGTGCGGCCAAATTCATCGGTGGCAATTCGGCCGTCGGCAAGTAGCTCAATGCCAGCCTTGTCCACATCCATCTGGTCGCCATTGGGGGTGCGCCCAGTAGCAACTAGAATCGCTTCTGCTTCCACGGAGTCACCGTTGTCGAGCTCCAACCGCACTCCATTGTCGGTCTTTTCGAGCTTGGTGCCATTGGCTATGCGCACGTCGAAGCGATCGCGCGCAATCTGGTTGAAGCGGCTGGACAGGTCATCATCCAAGTGGCGCAGCAAGGTCTCGGAGCGATTGACCACGGTCACCTGGGTGCCGAGGCCGTCAAAGACATGGGAAAACTCCATGGCGATATAGCCACCGCCTACCACAATGAGGCTTTCTGGCTGGTGGTCCATGCGCATGATGTCTTCATTGGTGTAGTACTTCACGCCCGAGTTGGCATAGACCTCCGGAATCGCCGGACGGGAGCCGGTGGCAATGACGATCTGGTCGCCGCTGATGACATGCTCGCCGGTCTGAATGGTCTTCGGGCCGACAAAACGAGCGTGCTCATCAAACACGGTGATATTCGGGGTTTCTTCACCGCGGCGGTACTGCTCGCCGCCCTGGGCAATCTGGTCGATGCGGTTGGTAAAGACCCGGTCCACGATGGAGCCCCAATCCACGCTAGTGACCTGAGCATCAAGGCCCAGCCGGCCGGCCTCGCGCGCCGCTAGTGCAATATCGGCGGCATAGACATACATCTTGGTGGGAATGCAGCCTACGTTGAGACAGGTGCCGCCGAAGGTGCCCTTTTCAATGATGGCGATTTTCTGGTCATCAAAATCCGGGCTAGGGATGGAGTTTCCGGAACCGGTGCCGATGATGATGAGGTCAAAATGTTCCTCGGCAGTGGGCGTGTGGGACTGGTGTGAAGTAGTCACGTTTATTCCTTATATATAGGGGATGATTTAGTGAGTAGATTGTGGGGTATCTAGGACGGTGGGAAGCCACTCGTCACAGGCGTCAAAAGCTTCTTGCAGCGGGTCCGGAAGCGATAGGAACACATCGTGCCTAGCGCCCTTGATGGGGTGCAAGGTGTAGTGGGCGCTAAGTTCCTTTGCCCAGCGCCGCGTTTGCGCAACGTCGATGATGACATCTGCGTGGTTCACGCTGTCGGAGTAGGGCTGACCCAATTGGGTGCGAGTGGACTGCAGCGTCAAGATGGGGATGCCAGCATCAACGCGGCCGCTGTGGATAGCGTCAAAGCCATGGAATACCGCGGCTATCCAGCCGACATATTTTTTATGGCCGGCCAATGGCTTAAAGCGAAGATCAAAATCCCAGTCGCCGTAAAAGTCTCGGTGTACGGACTCGCCGTAAGCAGTGAGGTTGCCACCAGGCAGGGGAATCATGGGAGCCTTGCGGCCTAGCGCATAGAGCAATGGCTTGAGGGGGGTGAGAACTTGGCCGGGTACGCCCATCATGTCGAGCCACGGACTATTCAGGATGAGGCCCGCCAAGCGCTGGTGGCGTTCTTGGTCGGTTCGGCGCAGATGATCCATCCACAGCGGGGCGATCAAGCCACCGGTGGAGTGGGCGATGAAGATGACCTCATCATTGGGGATCGCATCAAGTGCGGCGGTGAGGTCTGTAAAGTACAGCGCCAAGTCCGAAGCATAGTGCCACGACTGGCCCGAGCGGCGCGAGCGGCCGCACTTGCGCAGATCGATGGCATAAAAGTCATAACCTTCGGCGGCAAAGTGCTCGGCTACGTGGGTGTGGAAGAAATAATCGGTCATGCCGTGTAGCCACACCAGCGCCGGGCGTGACGGGGCGGCTGACTCACGTGCAGTACCACCCGCGTGCTTCGGCGCGTAGTGCACCAGCGTGGTGACCACGTCGCCCTCGCCATCGGGGTCTGTACCCAAGTCAATGGTGGCAGCTTCATAGTCAGGGCCAAGTTTGTCTGGGCCCCATACCGGGGAGTGTGTAACCATGCCTCGATTCTAGGTGCAATGAAGAATTTATGGTGTTGCCGGTGGGGTGTAAATAGTGGGGCGGAAATTCCCACATTTTCGCCACTGGTCTGGGGGAGAAATCCCAAATTGGATGAGAAAAGCGTAGAGTAAGGCCTTAATGCGTGACGCACCGCCAGGTTGTCATAGTGCAACGATGGTGGCGCGGGGCGCTAAGCGGTAAAAACCAAGGCGTAGACCGCGCCGATGGATATCTATTTTCAATTCGAAGAGGTAATAACACAGTGTCCTCCGCTAAGAAGACAGCACAGGTTGTAGACGAGGTCGATGTAGCACTAATCGGTGCTGGCATCATGAGCGCCACCCTGGGTGCTATGCTCCGCGAGTTGGAGCCCAGCTGGACCCAAATGGTCTTTGAGCGCCTCGATGGCCCCGCATTGGAGTCCTCCTCCCCGTGGAATAACGCCGGTACCGGCCACTCCGCACTGTGCGAGCTGAACTACACCCCGGAGAAGAACGGCCGCATTGATATCTCCAAGGCTCTGGGCATCAACGAGAAGTTCCAGAAGTCTCGCCAGTTCTGGTCCCACCAGCTCAACAACGGTATTCTCACCGACCCGAGCGAATTCATTAATCCGGTTCCGCATGTGTCCTTCGCACAGGGCGAAATCCAGGTAGATTACCTCAAGCGCCGCTATGATGTGCTGAGCGAGAAGCACATGTTCCCGGGCATGCAGTTCTCCGCAGACGATTCCGACTTTGCTGAGAAGCTGCCGCTGATGGCGAAGGGCCGTGACTTCTCCAATAAGGTGGCCATTTCTTGGACCGACGCTGGTACCGACGTCAACTTTGGCGCGCTGACCAAGCAGTTCCTGACCGCAGCTAAGGCTTCCGGCACCGAGATCCGCTATGGACATGAGGTCATCGACATCAAGCGTGATGGCTCCGCGTGGAAGGTGTACTCCAAGAACAAGCACACCGGCGACATCACCGTAGTTAAGGCAAAGTTCGTCTTCGTTGGTGCCGGCGGTTACGCCTTGGATCTGCTGCGCAAGGCAAAGGTGAAGGAAGTTGCCGGTTACGCAGGCTTCCCAGTATCCGGTCTGTGGCTGCGCTCCAAGAACCCGGAGCTTATCGAGCAGCACCAGGCAAAGGTCTACGGCAAGGCTGCTGTGGGCGCGCCGCCAATGTCCGTGCCGCACCTGGATACCCGCGTTATCGACGGCGAGAAGGGCCTGCTTTTCGGTCCTTACGGTGGCTGGAGCCCGAAGTTCCTGAAGAAGGGCACCTACCTGGACCTGTTTAAGTCCATCCGCCCAGACAACATCACCTCTTACCTCGGCGTTGCCGTGCAGGAGTTCGGCCTAACCAAGTACCTGGTGGATGAGGTGCGCAAGAGCTTCTCGGACCGCGTGGAAGCCCTGCGCGAGTACGTACCGGAAGCAAAGGAAAGCGACTGGGAGACCGTTATCGCTGGCCAGCGCGTCCAGGTGATTAAGCCTGCCGGTGCTCCGCAGTTCGGCTCCCTCGAGTTCGGCACCACCTTGGTGAATAACCAGGAGGGCAATATCGCCGGCCTGCTCGGCGCTTCCCCGGGTGCATCCATTGCCCCGGCCGTCATGCTGGAGCTGCTGGAGCGTTGCTTCGGCGAGCACATGATTGATTGGGCAGACAAGATCCGCGAGATGGTTCCGTCTTATGGCATCAAGCTGCGCAACGATGAGAAGCTGTACGACGAAATGTGGGAGTACACCCAGAAGACCCTGAAGCTGGACCGCTAACAGCTAGCTTTCCTCCCTACGCGCCCCCGCGCCGCCACGTTGGCGGTGCGGGGGTTTCGTGCGTCCTAGGCCGGTAATGGCAGCCCTAGGTGCCGCAGTAGGTCAGGTAGCCCTCGAGACCATTAGGATCCGGCGATTCGAACGCTGGGTTGGGCTCCCACGGGTGGGTGACCGCGTGGAGGAGCGCCTGATACGGGCCCAACTCCCCGCGTTCGGCAGCATCCAGCGCGGATTCTACGGCGAGGTTGCGCGGGATCACCCTCGGCATGGCGTTATCGACGCGGGAAGGATCGGGCGAGGACGCAAGGTAGTCATCCAAGAAGTCTCCCTTGGCAAAGAGCTCGCGGGCGTGGGTGGGGTGGCCCGCGGCGGTGTCGGCAAGAGCGCGGTGAGCCAGCGTGATATCTGGGCCATTGAGCTGCATGGCAGCCGCATAAGAAGAAGCGACCTCTCGAGAGGTATCCAAAGCCTGTGCCAAATCTGCCCTGTGCTGGTGCTCAAAGCGGTCGCTAAAGCCGTTGATGGATTCTTGGGCAAAGTCCATGGCCTTATTCATGTCCATATCAAAAAGCGGCAGGAGGGATTCCGCCAAGCGGGCCAGGTTCCATCCCAGAATGGAGGGCTGATTGCCAAAGGCATAACGGCCCTGCCTATCGATGCTGGAAAAGACCGTTGATGGCGAATAGGCCTCCATAAAGGCACAGGGGCCATAGTCAATGGTCTCGCCAGAGATGGTGGTGTTATCCGTATTCATCACGCCGTGAATAAAGCCCAAGCGCATCCAGTGGGACACGGTGCGGATCTGCGCATCCATCACCTGGGTGAAAAACTCCTGGTAGTCCGCTCCAGGGTAGTGGCGCGCAATGGCATAGTCGGCCAACTGTCGGGTGTAATCCGTCTGCGCGGCAAGATGGAAAGTGCCGACGCGGATATGGCTGGCCGCTACGCGTACCACAATGCCGGCCGGTTGCACGTGCCCGCGCTGAATGGGCCGTCCGGTGGAAATAACCGCCAGCGCCCGGGTGGTGGGAACACCCAAGGCATGCATAGCCTCAGAGACTAGGTACTCGCGCAACATGGAAGACAGCGTTCCACGGCCATCGGACCCGAGGCGGGAAAAGGGAGTAAGCCCAGTTCCCTTGGCATGGAGATCCCACATCCGCCCGTCCTTTTCCACCTCGCCCAAGAGCATGGCCCTGCCGTCTCCCATTTGCGGGTTAAACGCACCAAATTGGAAGCCGGAATAGGCCATGGCGTGGCCGCCCGCGCGGCCGGTAAGGAAATCTATGCCCTCGGAGGAGCGCAGCCAGCTCGGGTCAAGGCCCAATTGCCTGGCCAGTTCCTCGTTGAGTATGACCATCTCTGGGTTCGGCTGCTCCTCGCCCTCGGTGGGGCGAACCAAGTGGGGAAGCTTCTGGGCAAAAT
The DNA here is from genome assembly GCF_030229085.1 of Corynebacterium sp. MSK158. Classification (NCBI taxonomy): domain Bacteria; kingdom Bacillati; phylum Actinomycetota; class Actinomycetes; order Mycobacteriales; family Corynebacteriaceae; genus Corynebacterium; species Corynebacterium sp. MSK158. The sequence goes on along the minus strand of NZ_JASPHJ010000003.1, from coordinate 144,369 downwards.
CGTGGTGTAGCTGCACCTAAACCTCCAGTGTTCCGCGCACGCGAATCTGGGCGCGACCGCCCACCCAAATATCCGTGCCGTCATCGTTGATAAAAACTTCGCCTGCCCGGCCAATCTGGCTGCCTTGTGTTGCGGTATAGCGCGCCGGCACCAAGTTGCGCGAGCGCATAAACTGCGCGGCGCCGCCGTTGAAAGAACCGGTGACTGGGTCTTCGAATTGGGTGGTAAAGGCCCGCAGCTCATAGGCCGGCTCGCTCTCTGCGGCGTTGGGATTAAGACCCACAACGCCGACCTTGGGGCGCTCGGCCTGAGGCTTCACCGCGCGCACCGCCGCGGCATCGCGCAATTGAAGCAGGCGCCAGCCCGGGCCATTGTCCACCCAGCCATGGTCCACAATATCCGCGCTATCTAGCCCCAGCCCAGCGCAGGTCTCCTTCAGCTCCGCCGGGCTCAGCGGTTCTTCGCGGCGCAGCGGCGGGGTAGCAAAGGAAAAGACTTCGCCCTCTTGGCGGACGGTTACCAAGCCCACGCCGCATTCTTGGACGATGCGTCCCTCTTCCCGTGGCTGATTGCCTAGTGCCCGCCACGCGGCAGCGCTGCCCAAGGTGGGGTGGCCGGCAAAATTAAACTCTTCGTACGGGGTGAAAATGCGCACGCGGTAGTCCGCGCGGGCGTCGCTAGGCTCGAGCAAGAAGGTGGTTTCAGAAAAGTTGGTCCAGTTCGCGATCGCCTGCATCTGCTCGGTACTAAGGCCATCGGCGCCCGCAATCACCGCCAAGGCATTGCCGTTAAAGGCACCCGTGGCAAAAACATCAACCTCAAAGAACTCGTGGTGCATGCCCGCCAGTCTAGTCAGCCCCAGGGATGAGGACTATGGCCTAGAGCCTGCGCTAGCCTAGAAAGCCATGAAGAAGCTATGGCCCGATGCACTTCGCGCGTGGGTAGGCCCACCGTGGAGAATTATCATTCCGCTGTTTTTCTGGAGTTCTTCGGTGCCGGCGGCAGAAGGTGTTATTGATAGAACCTCGCTTTTCCAGGAGCTGGTTCTCGTAGTTTATGCAGTCGGTATTCCACTAGCACTCTGGCTACACCCCAAGCTCAGGGAATATGCCATCGGGTTCACTGCTATCACGCTAACGGTGTGCATCTTTACCCCGCTTGCTGCAATGGGCAACGCTCACTTTTTCCCTTTGGCTTACTGCGTATTTCTGATAGGCGCACATTCACCCAAACGACTACAGCGAATCTGGATAGGGTGGATTGCCTTAGGCTCCTTGGCGGCCACCGCAGCGGACCTATACGGCCGGAGGATCATCAGCGGCATCGATTTTGGCCTCGAAGACACCACTGTTGGCCCGCTTCCTGCCTTCGCCTCCGTCGTCATCATCGCGTGGCCCGTTATGGGCTTTTTCTTCTTGCTAGGCACCAATGACCGCAAAAAGCGCGAAGACCAGCAACTGCTGAAAGAGCGCGCGGAAATGGCCGGCGCGGTAGAGCGCAACCGCATTGCCCGCGAGATGCATGACATCGTGGCGCATAACTTGGCGGGCGTTATCGCTCTTGCTGACGGCGCCCGGTTCGCCGCTGCCAAAAATCCTGCAGCGGCCACAGAAGCCTTAGAAACCATCGCCTCTACCTCCCGCGATTCCCTCAAGCAGATGCGCGGATTGCTCTCTGTGCTGCGAGATGGCGATTCCCGCGCCGATACCAAGGCGCCTGGCGCGAGCGATATTGCCGGCCTTATTTCGGAAGCCCGCCGCAGCGGCTTCGATATCACCGTGCACGGGCTGGAGGACCTGCCGACCGAAAGCGACGAGCTCTATCAGTTCACCGTCTACCGCGTGGTGCAAGAAATTTTGACCAATATGCTCAAGCATTCCCGCGATAAAAGGGGAGTGCTGCGCTTTCGCTCTACTGGAAGCGGCCTAGTATTGAGCGCCGATAACCCGGCCGCACGCACGCCGGACAATCACGAGCCCGGTTACGGGCTCATCGGGATGAGCGAGCGCGTTAGGGCCTATGGCGGCAGCGTTGCTACCCGTACTGAGGATGGACACTTCTTGATTACCGTGGAGGTACCCAATGACTAACTCTGAGCAGCCAACAGCTGCGCCTGCTGGCCCCATCCGTATCGGCCTGGTTGATGACCAGCCCCTCGTGCGCGCTGGGTTCGCCATGCTCCTCGGTTCCCAAGAGGATTTGGACGTTGCCTGGCAGGCATCCGATGGCGATGAAGTCCTCGACCTCGCCCGCGCGCAGCCTGCCGATATTGTGCTCATGGATGTCCAGATGGCCCGCGTCAACGGCATCGCCGCCACCGAAAGGCTGCTGCCAGAGTTTCCGGAGACCCAGGTCATTATGCTTACCACCTTCGATGATCAGAACTTTGTCCATGGCGCGATTTCCGCCGGGGCTTCCGGATTCCTGCTCAAAGACGTCGAACCGGAGGAACTCCTCGCCGCCATTCGCACCGTACATTCCGGCGAGGCCGTCCTTTCACCGCGCATTACCGCACAGGTACTGCAGCAATTGCGCAGCGAGCAGTCCGCGTCACAGCCCGATTCACATGCCACCCCCGTTGCGGCAGCAGCTACCGCCCCTCCGGCTGAAGATCTCACGCCACGCGAGCTGGACGTCCTCAAGCTAATGGCACTGGGGTATTCGAATACCGAAATCGCGGAATGCGAGTTTGTCTCCATGGCCACGGTCAAGACCCACGTACGCCATATCTTGACGAAAACCGGCTCGCGCGACCGCGTGCATGCTGTGCTCTACGCCCTTACTCATGGCGTGGTCTCGGTGGAGGAGTTGCTGTCTCATCCCTAGGTATGACCTGCCAAATCACTCCCAAGGATGGTTACTTCGTGCCGGTCAGGCGGCACGATGGAAACCATGCTCAAAGTTTCACACCTTTCCAAGAATTTCCGTTCCTTTAAAGCAGTAGATGACCTCTCCTTTGAGGTTCCAGACGGTCAAGTCACCGGCTTCCTCGGACCGAATGGTTCTGGCAAATCCACCACCATGCGCATGTGCGTGGGGTTGGAGAATCCGACTTCCGGCACCGCGACTTTTGATGGCACGCCTTTCCGCGAACTATCCAATCCCGCTACCACGGTGGGCACCTTGCTGGATGCCAACTGGTTTCACCCGGGCCGCAGCGCCCGTGCTCACCTGGGCTACATGGCCGCGTTGCAGGGCGTGTCCATGAACCACGTGGATGACACCCTGGACCGCGTCGGCCTTACCCAGGTAGCCACTAAGCGCGTGGGCGGCTATTCGCTAGGCATGAAGCAGCGCCTGGGCCTTGCTTGTGCGCTCATCGGCGAGCCGAAGCACTTGCTTCTCGACGAACCCGTCAACGGCCTCGACCCCGAAGGCGTGCACTGGATGCGTGCCCGTATCCGTGAATTCGCTGAGGCCGGTTGCTCCGTGCTGGTTTCCTCCCACTTACTTTCGGAAATGCAGCTCACCGCCGACCGCCTCGTAGTCATCGGCAAAGGCAAGCTGCTGGGCGAGGGCACCGTGGAAGAGTTCGTCAACGGCACGGGAGGCGCAAGCCTCGAAGTCATCGTTGACCAGCCCGATGAACTCCTGCGCCTATTGCACGGCACCGATGCGGAAACCTCCTTTGACGGTGAAGTCCTGCGCGTGCGCGGCCTCGAAGGCTCCGACATCGGCCGCATCTGCCTGGATAACCGCATTCTTATCTCCAGCTTGGAACGCAAACAGCCCTCTCTGGAAGAAGCCTACCTCGGCGCGACCGCCGACCACGTGGCCTACCGCTCCGCCTAAACGCACAACCCAACCTTTAAGGACAGATTTCTATGAATACTGTGGTTTCAGAATCCCGCAAACTCTTTTCCCTGCGCTCTACCTGGGTCTACCTCGCCATCGTGGCACTCGGCATGGCCGCCGGCGGCGTGCTTACGGCCTGGGGCTATGACTTCAACGGCACCGCGGACGGCAAGTTTCAATCCAGTGATGTCTTATCAGCTAGTGAACTCGCCATGGTGGTGATGATCTTTGCATCCGCGATGATGGTCGGAGGTGACCTGGGAAAGGGAACCGTTGCATGGTCTTATCTTTCCTCCAATCGCCGCGTTGGCATAGTGCTTAGCCAATTCGTTGTCATCTTGGTATCACTCTTGCTTGCGGCCACGCTGGGCATGGCTGTGGGAACCTTGCTGATTGCAGCATTCGGCGGCGATATCAACTTCGCGAGCTTTTATCAGTGGCCGGACTGCAACCGAGTAGTGTTTGCTTACCTGGAATGGGCCGGCTTTAGCCTGCTGGCTATGGGGTTGGCTTACCTCTTGCGTAGCGGCACATTTGCCGCGATGATCCTAGTGGTGGAATTCTTTGTCCTTGAAACTGCGCTTATGGCATTTGACGCCTCGTGGGCAGAAACGTTGTTGAGCTGCCTGCCCTTCGTCAATATGCAGACCTTGGTCGTGGGTAGCGATTCAGGTCCCTTGGATCATTCCCGCGCTGTGTCTGCTTTGATTCTGGGCGTAACGCTGGCAGTCTGCGTCGGCGGCGCGTGCGTAGTATCCCGCCGCCGGTCTGTCGCCAAATAGCGCCCAGAACTAGCTACGCTGGTGGGCATGAGTGATGCACTTTTTGCCCGCATAGAACCCATCCAGACCATGCGGGATGGCACGGTCAAGCAGGTCAACCCGTTCTCCGGGACCGAGGTGTGGACCGTGCCGGGCCGCGGCAACCGCCCCCTGTCCACACCGGTGGCTAACCCGCAGCCTCTGCATGAAGAAGACTTCACCCACCGCTGCGCCTTTTGCTCAGGGCGCATGACTGATACCCCGCCGGAAAAGGCCCGCATCCTGCCATCCGGCGGGATTGTGCGTGGATTGCCTTTGAGCGAATACGGCCACACCGTTCCGGCCTTTCGCCGCATTCCCAATCTGTTTGAAATCGTCTCCTATGACTACTGGCACGCCAACTACGGCTTCGACATGGATGCTGAGACCCGCCAACGCATGGACAACTACCTTGCCGATCCTGCCGGCCGGGAACATGTGCTCAAGATCGTGCGCACGAAGCGCAAGGCAGCGCACCTGCCCGAGGCAAGCGAAGAGGAACTTATAGAACAGGCGACGGGCTTTTTCGCAGGTGGCCACGACGTCATCGTGGCCGGACGCCATTTTGAGCGTGGTGCGCAGGATGATTCACAGCTAGTGTCCTCTGGCACCCTCAGCGCTGAAGAGCACCTGCTCTTTATGCAGCTGACTATCGATGCCATGCGGGACCTCTACGAGCGCAACCGCTACGCCCCCTATGTGGTGGCCTTCCAAAACTGGCTGCAGCCAGCCGGCGCCTCCTTTGAGCACTTGCACAAGCAACTTGTTGCCATTGATGACCGCGGCATGGCCTCCCACCGGGAGGTACAGATGCTGCGCAGCAATATGAACATGTACAACGAGTGGGCGGTGGACTATGCCGCTAGCCGCAACCTCATCGTTGCGGAAAATGACCATGCCGTTCTCTTCGCCGGCTTTGGGCACCGCTATCCCACCTTGGAGGTCTATTCCAAGTCCGCGACTTGTGAGCCGTGGTGGCAGTCAGAAGAGGAAATACGCGCCATGAGCGACCTTGTTCACGCCGCCCACGCCGCAGTGGGCCGCGAGGTTCCCTGCAATGAGGAATGGCACCACAAGCCTGCCGATGTCGACGTCGCTCAGCCATGGCGCATTCTCATCAAGCTGCGCATTTCTACCCTTGCCGGATTCGAAGGCGGCACCAAGATTTACCTCAACACCATCTCGCCCTGGGGCCTGCGCGATAGGGTAGTAAGCCAGCTTTATCCCCTGCGCGAGTCCGGGCATGTTGCCCGCTCGATCCGCGTGGCTACCGAATGTTCGGTACAGCGCAATAGCCTGCTGTATAACCCACAGCTGCGCTAGCCAAGCTGTGCTGAATAGTTTGCGGCGGGCTTAGCGCTTGACGACGAGCGTAAGCTCACTCGACCCCGGCCCCGGCTCCTCAACGGTCATACCCGCGGCGCGCACGATGGCGGCAACGTCGGCGGCGCTATAGGCGTCAGCAGGCGAGAGCGCTAACTCGCGGGCTAATAGGCCCTTGTAGTGCTTATTGAAGTGGCTGACCACCTTGCGCGATCCATCGTCCTGCACGCTTTCCACCCGTACCGTTACCGCATCCTTTACGCGGCCGAGCTGCTGGTAAGTGCCCGAGCGCAGATCGACAATTAGCTCATCTACCTCCTCGAGCGCCTGCGTAATCTGCTTGCCCCAGCGCGACTTCATGGTCCGTTCACCCAGCTTCGTGCCACCCGAGAGCCGGTAATGCGGAATGGGGTCGCTGGCGCGGAGGACGCCAAAGAGGGCGTCGCCAATAGCAAGCCGATCCCACGTGGGCAGGGAAGGGGCATCCAAGGCATCAAAAAGCACGCCGGTATAACGCAACACCGCCGGCATGGTGGGGGTGGTAAAAAGCCCCTGATTGGATTCGGCCTCACCACGCAGCTTTTCCGAAAGCTTGAGTACCTCCATGGCCTCGTCTACCGGAAGAGACTGCAGCTCAGCGGCAATTTCTTGCCGGGTGGCATGCAATTGCGGGAAGGACAGCTGGCTGAAGTCAAGGGGCTGTCCCGTACCGCCGTGAGCCTTAGTTTCTGAAGGAGGGAGGATAATGAGCATATATACAGGGTAGCGGGGTATATTTTTGTGCATGATTACCCGCCTTTCTGAACTATTTCTCCGAACCCTTCGTGAGGACCCCGCCGATGCCGAGGTCCCTAGCCACAAGCTGCTCGTACGCGCCGGCTATGTACGCCGCGTCGCGCCGGGCGTATATACCTGGCTGCCGTTGGGTCTGCGCACCCTGCGCAAGATTGAAGATGTAGTCCGTCAGGAAATGGACGCCATCGGCGGCCAGGAGATGCTCTTTCCTGCTTTGCTGCCGCGCGAGCCTTATGAAAAGACCAACCGCTGGGTTGAATACGGCGATAACCTCTTCCGCCTCAAGGACCGCAAGAACGCAGATATGCTGCTTGGTCCTACCCACGAGGAAATGTTTGCCAGCGCGGTCAAGGATATGTACTCCTCCTATAAGGATTTCCCGGTCACGCTGTATCAGATTCAGACCAAGTACCGCGATGAGGAGCGCCCCCGCGCTGGTGTGCTGCGTGGCCGCGAATTCACGATGAAGGATTCCTACTCCTTCGACATGACCGATGAGGGCTTGGACGAGTCCTACGGCCGCCACCGCAAGGCGTATCAAAATATCTTCAACCGCCTAGAGATCGATTACGCCATCTGTAAGGCCACCTCTGGTGCCATGGGCGGCTCCGCCTCCGAGGAGTTCCTCGCCGTCTCTGAGGTGGGCGAGGATACCTTCGTGCGCTCCACCAAGGGCGACTACGCTGCCAATGTCGAGGCCGTGGTGACCCCAGCACCGGCGGAGAAGGATATTGAGGGCCAGCCAGAGGCACAGGAGTATGACACCCCGGGAGCAGAGACCATTGAGAAGCTGGTCGAGTGGGCCCAGGGCGCCGGTATTACCGTCGATGGCCGCGAGGTTACCGCGGCAGACACGCTCAAGTGCATGATGGTCAAGCTCTTCCACCCGGCCGCTGAGAGCGAAGAGCGCGAGTCCGAGTTGGCGGCGGTTCTCATCCCTGGCGACCGCGAGCTGGATGAGAAGCGCCTTGAGGCCGCACTCGAGCCGGTGGAGTTTGAGTTGGCCGGGGACAAGGACTTTGCAGACAATGACTTCCTAGTCAAGGGCTATGTGGGCCCGCGTGCATTGAACGCCAATGGCATCAAGGTCCTGGCCGATCCGCGCGTGGTCAAGGGTACGGCATGGATTACCGGCGCCGATGCGAGCGAGCGCCACGTGGTGGGCTGCGTGGCCGGCCGCGATTTCACCGTGGATGAGTTCATTGAGGCCGCAGAGGTTAAAGAAGGCGACCTGGCTCCTGATAACCAGGGCACCTTGACCTTGGAGCGCGGCATTGAGCTCGGCCATATCTTCCAGCTGGGCCGCAAATACACCGAGGCCTTTGACGTGCAAATCTTGGATGAGAACGGCAAGCGTGCCGTTCCTACCATGGGATCCTATGGCATTGGCATTACCCGCATGCTGGCTGTTCTGGCCGAGCAGCGCCACGATGACAAGGGCCTAAACTGGCCAGTAGCTGTTGCGCCGTACCAGGTACACGTAGCCGTGGCCAATAAGGACGCCGCCGCCATGGAGGCCGGCGACAAGCTGGTAGAGGAGCTATCTGCCAAGGGGCTTGAGGTGCTCTTCGATGACCGCCCAAAGGTCTCCCCAGGTGTGAAGTTCAAGGATGCAGAGCTCCTGGGCATGCCCTTCGTGGCCATCTTGGGCCGTGCCTTCAAGGAAGGCAAGATTGAGCTGCGCATCCGCGGTGGTGAGACCCTCGAGGTTCCAGCCGAGGACATCGTGGACAAGATCCTCGAGCTCGTGCGTGGCTAAATAAGACTCAACTCTGCGCGGCGGGGTACCGTGGAAGGCATGAACTTTCAAAAGAATGGGCTTTCCACGGTGCTTTCAGCAATGGGCGTACTGCACTTTGTGAAGCCGAAGACTTTCGAATCCATTGTCCCGCCGCAACTGCCAGGCCCTGCCCGGTTCTATAACTTTGCTTCGGGCCTGTGGGAGATTGCCACCGGTGCTTTGCTTCGCCGCCGCGCCACCCGCGGCTTCGGCGGTGCTTCCGCACTCGCGCTCTTTGCTGCGGTGTGGCCGGCCAATATGTACCACGCCTGGATTGAACGCAAGGCAGGGTGGCCAAAGAAGCTCTACCACATCATCCGCCAGCCGCTGCAGGTGCTGTTGATGATGTATGCCTGGAATATCGCCAAGCATGAGGCCTAAAGCCGCCTTGGTTGCATGCTAGCCAGCTAGGTCAAGCACAAAACCGGCCTCCTCCCTTACTCCGCGGGGTTTCGCGGGATGGGGAGGAGGCCGGTTTCGTGTTAAATGCCGAGGCTAAAACTAGCCAGCGACGGGGCCGCCGCAGTTGGGCCAGGCGCCAGCACCCTGGGTGGCTAGGACGCTTTCGGCCACGGCAATCTGCTGCTCGCGGGTTGCCTGGTCAGCGGTCGGGGCGTACTGGGTGCCGCCATTGGCAGCCCAGGTCTGCGGGTTGAACTGCAGGCCACCCTGGTAACCGTTTCCGGTATTGATGTGCCAATCACCGCCGGACTCGCAGGCGGCTACCTGATCCCAGGCGCTAGCCGGCGCGGCGGTAGCGGCAGGCGCGGCCAAGCCAGCAAGGCCGAGAGCTGCGGCGGATACGGTCAACATGGTCTTCTTAGAACGCATTGAGAGGAAACTCCTTCTCTTTGTGTCTGTTTAGCTTGCGGAATCTCCTGCAAGCTCATGGTGACCCAACCTACGCACGCTTGCGGAGTGAAAGCAATGCATTATGCCGTAAAGGTCGCTGCAATTTCGCTGACTGGTGTTCAGGGGATTTACAGGCGGTCAGCCTGTCTTATCGCATTCCGTGGGACTCCGCCGCGATGCCAATGAGCCAAGTAACCCATTCCTGATCCGGGGATTCTTCTTGCGCTGCACTCGTAGCGGCAGCGGACCACTTGCGGCCGTCGTGTGCGGCAAGGCCATCGATAAAGGCCAGGGCGGAAGCAGAATCGTGGGGCAGTTCTTGCTCTCCGGAGGTATAAGCCGGCTCCGGCTGCGGAGTGTTGCCGTAGCGGGCAAGTGCGCCCTGGAGGGCGTCGATGCGGCGATGATGAACAGCGAGGCGATGATCCACCTTGTCCTCGTGCTCGGGGCCAACGTAGGCGCGGGCGAAATCTAGACCGTATACCTGCTCATACTCCCAGCTCAGGAGATCGGCAGCGCTTTTTTGCTCCGGTTGGGAAAGCTCGGGGATATCGGGGGCATCGCCAGGCAGCCAGGCATTGAGCGCGATGGCCTGCTCGGTAACTAGGGTGCGCGATTCAACGGTGACCTCATCGGCGGCCTCGGTGGTAGCGGAGGCGGCATTTTCCATAATTTCGCCAGAGTCTGCGGCGTGATTGGCCTCGGTAGGGCGCTCTACCTCGCAGGAGCGTGGGGGATTGCCGGCATCATCCGTGCCGCATAGCCGCGTAATTTCGGCATACAGGGCATCTGCCTGGGAGCTGCGCAGCCCTGCGGCATGGTCATCGACGCCGCTGAGGGACAAGGCGTCGGTGGCGGCGGCGTCGGCAAGCGCCAGCAGCCTGCTTTCTGGCCGCGGGCCAAAATAGTCGACGACGGAATCAACCGCTTGGCACCCAGCCAAGGCGGGCAGGGTGGCGGTTGTGGCTACGAGGGTTAAAGCTATACGTCGGCGGTTCACGCAAAAGACTGTACCCCGTAGCACGTAGGCTAGTGCACATGGCTTTCCCAGATGCACAACAATTGACCGATCTCCTGCAACCCAAATTGGCTGAGCGGGGATTGGACGTAGAAGACATTAAAACCACCAAGGCGGGAAAGAAATCCCAGGTCATTATCCGTATTGATGGTGATAAGCGCCCTAGCTCCGATGTGTTGGAGGAAGTTTCCAACGAGATTTCTGCCTTCTTTGATGACAAGGAAGCGCAAGGAGAGCTGAACTTCGGCGCCGGCTATACCTTGGAGGTCTCCACCCCCGGCGTGGACTTGCCGCTCACCGCCCCGCGCCACTGGCGCCGCAATCGGGGGCGCAAGGTCTCCTTTGACCTTGGCGATGGCAAGACTCAATCGGCGCGCATTGGCGCGCTTAACGACGCCGCCGATGCCGTAATCCTCATCACGGCAAGCAAAAAGGACGTGCAGGCGCGCGCCGAACGATTGGAAAACATTGCCCGGGCAGTGGTAGAAATTGAGTTTGCACAGCCGTCCGAACAGGAGCTAGAGGCAGTGCGAAAGACGTTTGAAGAAGCCGAGAACTAACCGGCAACCGAGAGGAATGACAAGTGAATATTGATCTACAGGCACTTCGTACCATCGAATCCGAGCGCAATGTCCCCGTAAAGGACTTGCTGGAAGCGATTGCGGGTGCCTTGTTGTATTCCTACCTGGATTACCGCGAGTCCAATGCTGGCGGCAAGGTAGAAGGCGCCAAGTCCCGCGTCGATATCGACGCCACCACCGGTGCGGTCAGCGTCATTGTCTCGGAGCGCGACCCAGAAACTGGGGAAGTAACCACCGAATATGATGACACCCCGGAAAACTTTGGACGTGTGGGCGCGCAGGCCGTGCGCGAGGCCATCCTGCGCAAGTTGCGCGAGGCCGAGGCAGAGCGCACCTACGATTCCTACTCGGAGCTTACCGGCCGCGTTGTCAGCGGCATCGTTCAGCGCGATGCGCGCGCTAATGCCCGCGGAATCGTCGTGGTCCAGCTGGGCTCTGAGCTGGAGTCCCAAGACGGCATCTTGCTGCCGGCCGAGCAGATTCCGGGAGAAAAGCTCGAGCACGGTGACCGCATCAAGGCCTATGTCGTAGGCGTTAACCGCAATGGCGCCCAAGTACAGATCAATCTCTCCCGCACCCACCCCGAGCTGGTGCGTGGCCTTTTCGAGCTCGAAGTTCCAGAGGTTGCCGATGGCACCGTGGAAATGATTGCCATCGCCCGCGAGGCGGGACACCGCTCCAAGGTGGCCGTTGTGGGCCATGCCAAGGGCCTGAACGCAAAGGGAGCCTGCATCGGCCCGCGCGGTCAGCGCGTCAATAACATCATGCGCCAGCTCGGTGGTGAAAAGATTGACATCATCGACTTCAGCGAGGATCCCACGGTCTACGTAGGCAATGCACTGGCCCCCTCGAAGGTGGTCAAGGTCACCGTGGTAGACAACGAGGCGCAAATCGCGCGCGTGGTGGTGCCGGATTACCAGCTGTCCCTGGCTATTGGTAAAGAGGGGCAGAATGCCCGTCTAGCTGCCCGTTTGACCGGCTGGAAGATTGATATTCACTCGGACGCTGACGCTAATTAAGGATCTGCGCTTTTGTAGCGTAGGCTAGTAAACGGCCCAGTTGCAGATTGGGGGCATATTGGCGACGCGAAAAGTAAGGAGTTGAATGTCTGAGAGGCAAAGACTCCGGACTTGTATCGCCACTCGCCGCCGCCTGCCAGATACGGACTTGTTACGGGTGGTCATCGACCGCGATGATCCGCACGGCCGCCGTCTGGTAGCAGATCCACACCGCCGGCTTCCCGGCCGCGGGGCGTGGATTAGCCCCACACTTTCTGCACTCGAGCTGGCGGAGCGCAAACGCGCCTTCAAGCGCGCGCTTCGCACGTCCGCACCCGTGGACACAGGTCAGGTACGGCAGTACTTGGAAGCGCATAGCGGACAGGTACCTAGCGCGGAAAACGCCGCGTTAGATTCGTACGAACCAGAGTTACAAAGGAAGACCGAACACTGATGAGCGCACAACGATGAAGCATCAGCGATGAAAGTCCTATACACCTAACTAGGGGTCAGGCCAGTTTCCGCGGCCTTGACTCCTAGTCGATACCAAGAGGAGACAAGTGCCCGGAAAGCTACGTGTTCACGAGCTCGCAAAGCAGCTCGGAGTAACCAGCAAGGAACTGCTCGCCACCCTGAAGGAACAGGGTGAGTTTGTAAAGACTGCTTCTTCCACCATCGAACCGCCGGTGGTTAAGAAGATGCGAGCACATTATGAAGCACAGTCCGGCGGCGATGACGCCGCCGAGAAGAAGCAAGACAATAAGCCAGCCAAGGGTGCCGCTAAGAGCACCGCAAAGGCGAGCGCCCCTAAGCCGGGTGCGAAATCTGCTGCCCCCAAGCCGGGCGCAGAGGCGCCAAAGCCAGGCGCGAAGGCCGCTGCACCGAAGCCAGGCCAGGGCGCACCGAAGCCGGGACAGGGTGCTGCTAAGCCCGGTGCAAAGCCAGCTGCCCCGAAGCCGGGTGCTCAGGCGCCGAAGCCTGGTGCTAAGGCTGCCGCACCGAAGCCTGGCCAGGGCGCACCGAAACCAGGCCAGGCTGGCGGCAAGAAGTCGGGCGAGCGTCCGACCCCAGGCAATTCCATGCCTCGTCCAATGCCGAAGCCAGGCGGTTCCCGTCGCGTAGCCAATAACCCGTTCTCCACGGGTGGTGGCGACAACCGTCCGGGGCCGCGCCCAGGTGGCTCCAAGGGTCAGCGTGGCGGAAATAAGCCAGGCGATAACCGCGGTAAGCGCGGCGGCCAGAACGAGGGCGGAAATAACCGCCAGGGTGGCAATAACCAGGGTGGCGGCGGTCGCCGTCCATCCCCGGCCATGATGCCGTCCCACCCGAACCCTGCGTCGATGCCGTCTAAGGCACCGAGCGGTGGTGGACGTGGCGGCCGCGGTCGCGGCGGTCACGGCGGACCGGGTCACGGTGGCCCAGGTGGCGGCCGTCCAGGCGGTTTCCGCGGCGGTGGACGCGGCGGACGTCGCGGCGGCACCGCGGGTGCATTCGGCCGTCCAGGTGGCGCTCCACGTAAGGGCAAGAAGTCCAAGCGTCAGAAGCGCCATGAGTACGAGGAGCAGCAGAAGCATGTCGTAGGCGGCGTGCGCTTGCCAGACGGCAAGGGCCAGACCGTCCGTCTGCGTCGTGGCGCATCCCTGTCTGACTTCGCCGAGAAAATCGGTGCGGATCCAGCATCGTTGGTGCAGGCACTGTTCAACCTCGGTGAAATGGTGACGGCAACCGCTTCCGTATCGGAAGATACGCTGCAGCTGCTCGGCTCCGAGATCAACTACAACGTCGAGGTTGTCTCCCCTGAGGACGAGGACCGCGAGCTGCTCGAGTCCTTCGACCTGAAGTTCGGCGAGGACGAAGGCGGCGAGGAAGCATTGGAGAATCGTCCTCCAGTCGTCTCCGTTATGGGTCACGTTGACCACGGTAAGACCCGCCTGTTGGACGCCATTCGTAAGACCAACGAGGGTGCCCGCGAGGAAGGCGGCATCACCCAGGGCATTGGTGCCTACCAGACCACGGTGGACGTGGACGGCGAGCGCACCATCACCTTCCTGGATACCCCGGGTCACGAGGCCTTTACCGCCATGCGTGCCCGCGGTGCTAAGTCCACTGACTTGGCCATCCTCGTGGTTGCTGCCGATGACGGCGTCATGCCACAGACCGTGGAGGCCATCAACCACGCCAAGGCTGCCGATATTCCGGTCGTCGTGGCCGTGAACAAGGTGGATAAGCCGGAAGCTCAGCCGGATAAGATCCGTGGCCAGCTCACCGAGTACGGCCTGGTTCCGGAAGAGTACGGCGGCGACACCATGTTCGTGGATATCTCCGCGAAGCAGGGCAAGAACATTGACCAGCTGCTTGAGTCGGTCATCCTCACCGCGGATGCGGCCTTGGAGCTGACCGCTAACCCAGACATGGACGCACAGGGCGTGGCCATTGAGGCTCACCTGGACCGCGGTCGCGGTCCGGTGGCAACGGTCATAGTTCAGCGCGGTACCTTGCACGTGGGTGACTCCATCGTCGTTGGCGATGCGCACGGCCGTGTCCGCCGCATGCTCGATGAGTTCGGCGAAGACGTCGAAGAGGCGGGCCCATCCCGTCCGGTGCAGGTCCAGGGTCTGTCCGGTGTGCCGGGTGCAGGCGATAATCTGCTCGTGGTGGAAGACGACCGCGTTGCCCGCCAGATTGCCAACCAGCGTGACGCCCGCAAGCGCTCTGCCCTGCAGGCCAAGCAGCGCAAGCGCGTCTCCCTGGAGGATCTGGACAAGGTATTGCAGGAGACTTCGACCCTCAACCTCATCCTCAAGGGCGACAATGCCGGTTCCGTCGAGGCACTGGAAGACGCCCTGCTGGATATCAAGACCGAGGACGAAGTCGAGCTCAACATCATCGACCGTGGTGTGGGTGCTGTGACCGAGACCAACGTCTCTCTCGCAGCGGCTTCCGACGCCGTCATTATTGCCTTCAACACTCGTGCGGAAGGCAAGGCGACGGAGATGGCCACCCAAGAGGGCGTGGATATTCGTTACTACACGATCATCTACAAGGCCATCGAAGAGGTCGAGGCTGCGCTCAAGGGCATGCTCAAGCCGATTTACGAGGAACGCGACACCGGTGCGGCCGAAATCCGCGCCCTGTTCAAGTCCTCCGCGGTGGGTACCATCGCCGGCTGCATGGTTACCGAGGGCAAGGTTGTCCGCAACGGCAAGGTTCGCCTGCTGCGCGATAACAACGTCATCACTGCCGACGCCAAGATTGAGTCCCTGCGTCACGAAAAGGACGACGCAACCGAGATCAAGGCCGGCTACGAGTGCGGTATGGTGCTCTCTTACCCGGATATCCAGGTAGGCGACATCATCCAGGCCTACGAAGAGGTCGAGGTTCCGCGCGACTAATCGCCGCCGTCTCAAGGCCCGCTTCCGCTCCCGCCGTCCCCACTGAATGTGCTGCCAGCACTCAGTAGGGAAGGCCCGGGGAGATTGGAAGCGGGCCTTGTGCTATTCCGGCGTCTGTGAGTCAAGGGCGCCGTGAGCGCCGCTGCCTACAGGCGCTGCCGCGACGGGTTTTCATTGTCCGGGATTCGGCACTAAACTGGTGGTTTCTTGTACCGGTTGGCGGTAATTTTAGAGATAGATTCTTATTGAGCTGGGAGGTTCACATGGTCGATCACGCACGCGCAGCGCGCATGGCCAAGCGCATTCAGGAAATCGTGGCGAGCGCCATCGAACGCCAGGTTAAGGATCGCCGCCTCGAGCTGGTGACCATTACGGATACTCGAGTCACGGGCGACCTGCACGATGCCACCGTGTTTTATACCGTGCGCGGAAAGGACATTGATTCAGAGCCGGACTTTGCACAAGCAGAAGAAGCCCTCAAGCGCGCTAAAGGTCAGCTGCGCAAGATTGTGGGCGATCAGCTCTCGGTGCGGTTTACCCCGACGCTAACCTTCGAGGTCGATACCGTTCCGGAGGCCTCTGCTCATATGGAAGAGCTTCTGGCTCGTGCTCGCGCCCGCGATGAAGAACTGGCAAAGCTGAAGGAAAACGCCCAGCCGGCAGGGGATGCGAACCCGTATAAGACCTCCGATGAAGACGAGGCTTAAGTGACTAAGAAGCAATACCAGCCGGCAGTTGCCGCTTTGCATGATGCGCATAGCATCTGCATTGTGACGCACCTGCGGCCGGATGCCGATGCCATCGGCTCTGCTGCGGCGTTGCTGCTCGCGCTGCGCCAACGGGGCAAAGATGTGTGTGCCGTTGTGGGCCAGGAGCGGGAGATTTCCCGTAATCTGTACACCATTCCTGCCGCCGACGACGTCACCACTAGTCGTGAGCTGCCGGAAGGCTATGACCTCTACGTCACCGTTGATTGTGGTTCTTTAGACCGGACGGGCTTTTTTGCGGACCGGATTGAGCAGCTAGCCCAGCAGGGCCGAGTTCTGTGCATTGACCATCATTCTTCTAATCCAGGGTTTGGTGCCATCAATGTGGTGGACACTGAATGTGAATCCACCACCGTGGTGTTGCTGAGCATCCTGGATTCACTGGAGATTCAGATTGACCGTCATATTGCGCACTGCTTATATGCCGGTTTGATGACCGATACTGGCAGCTTCCGCTGGGGCAGGCCGGCTATGCACGATATTGCCACCCGCCTCATGCACTACGATCTCGATACCAAGCAGATCGCAGCTGACCTTTTAGATTCCACCACGCCGGACGATCTTCAGATGATCGGTAGGGTATTGGCCGGTTTGCGCCTCGAAGAAGCAGGGGAGCACACCCTAGGCATTCTCGTCGCGCGGCTGGAAGATATCCAGGGACACTCTGATTCGGCCGTTGAATCTTTGGTGGAGTTCGTTCGCGCGCTTGAAGGAACCACCGTCGGCGTGGTGTTTAAGGAACAAGCTCCGGAGGTGTGGGCGGTTTCCTTGCGTTCTTCTCGCATTGATTGTTCTTCGGTAGCGCTTACCTTCGGGGGCGGCGGACATGTACCGGCCGCGGGCTATACCGCTCACGGGGCTCCGGAAAAAATTGTTAAGGAATTGGTGGCCGCTATCCAATGAGAAAAAGGCAGACGGATGGAATGAACGCTCAGGATCGCTCCACCGCCGGCACGGTAACCGCACGCGAGGTCTTTGGCCTCGCGTTTCCCGCGCTTGGCGTACTTGCGGCCATGCCGCTCTACCTCCTGCTGGATACCGCGGTAGTCGGTCGCCTTGGCGCCCAAGAGCTCGCCTCGCTGGCTGCAGCCACCACAATTCACTCCGTGGTGACGACGCAGTTGACTTTCTTGTCCTACGGCACGACCGCTCGCTCTGCCCGTCTCTTTGGCTCCGGCAAGCGCGAAGCTGCGGTTGCTGAAGGCGTGCAAGCCACCTATGTGGCCCTAGGCGTAGGCGCGCTGCTCGCCGTGATCATGTGGATTTTCGGCGGCGTATTTGCCCGTGCTCTAACTGGTGATCCCACTACAGCCGCCGGGACGGCCTTGTGGCTGCGCATCGCAGCTCTGGCTATTCCCATTACTTTGGTGGAGATGGCCGGAAACGGCTGGATGCGCGGTGTCCAAGATACGAAGAAGCCGCTGTACTTCACTTTGTCTGGCATGATTCCCGGCGCTATTGCGGTGCCCATCTTCGTCCATTTCTGGGGGCTGGCAGGCTCGGCCATTGCCACGGTTTTGGGCATGAGCATTATTGCTGCGCTATTTGTCCGCGAATTGCATAAGGAACATACCGGCTCCTGGCAATTTCAGTGGCATGTGGTACGCGAACAACTCATCTTAGGCCGCGATCTTATTTTGCGTTCGGCTAGCTTCCAGGTGGCCTTTCTTACTGCCACGGCTGTGGTTTCCCGCGTTGGTACCGCTTCTTTGGCCGGTCACCAGATCATGATGCAGCTGTGGAACTTCATGTCCCTTATTTTGGATTCGTTGGCCATTGCCGCGCAATCATTGACTGGTGCTGCACTAGGTGCTGGCTCTGCCCGGCACGCACGCAGTGTGGGCAGCAAGGTGGCGTTGTACTCTACGATTTTCTCTGGCTTCTTGGCTGCCGTATTTGCCGCTGGTGCAGGGATTATTCCGCGCATCTTCACCTCCGCTCCAGAAGTGCTCGATGCCATCTCCCAGCCGTGGTGGATCCTGGTAGCCATGGTTATCGGCGGCGGCGTGGTCTTCGCCTTCGATGGTGTCTTGCTGGGGGCCGGCGATGCTGCCTTCCTGCGTACGCTGACCATTTCTTCGGTCCTGGTGGGATTTTTGCCGGGTGTAATCTTGGCGCACTTCATGGGTACAGGCTTAACCGGCGTGTGGTGTGGTCTCGCCGCCTTCATTGCTTTCCGTATGGTGGGTGTGGTCTACCGGTTCCGATCGATGAAATGGGCCGTAGTACAGGAGAGCTAGCTGCGCTAAAGTGGGCGTGTTGATACTCTCGCGCGGTGTGCGGCTCCGTGCAGCGCGCAGATTCTAGGAAGGCAGGTGAGAAACCTATGCCAACAGTGTGGGCGGTTTCTGACCTGCATGGAGCGGTCAGCGCCAATAGCGAGCGCATTGATCAGCTTACTCCGCCCGATCCCGCGGATTGGCTCATCGTGGCCGGGGACGTTGCAGAGCGGACCGATCTCATTATTCGTATTTTGCGCCAGCTCAATGATCGCTATGCCAGGCTCATCTGGGTGCCGGGCAACCATGAGCTATTCTCCCGTTCCCAGGACCGGTATCAAGGCCGAGAAAAGTATGCGCACTTAGTGGAAAGGTGCAGGGAGATTGGAGTTATTACTCCAGAAGACCCGTATCCGGTATTTCACGGAACTACCATCGTTCCGCTATTTACTTTGTATGATTACAGTTTCCGTCCGCATGGCCTTAGCGTGGACGAAGCCATTGACGCAGCGCGCGCGAAACAACTGATGATGACTGATGAGTTCGCTATCGCCCCCTTCGTAGACGTGCGGGCGTGGTGTTGGGATAGGTTGGCTTATTCCATCAAGCGCCTTTCCCGAGTACATGGTCCTACCGTGTTGGTTAACCATTGGCCGTTGGTCCAAGAGCCGACAATGTTATTGCGCTTTCCTGAAATTGCCTTGTGGTGCGGAACTAGGCATACGCGGTCGTGGCCGCGGCGCTATAACGCGGAGTCCGTCATCTATGGGCACCTGCATATGCCGTCTCGCATTAATGTGGATGGCGTTGACCACATCGAAACGTCATTGGGGTATCCGCGTGAATGGCAGGGGCGCGAGAGCGCCCAAGCGTGGCCCTATCCGGTACTGCGTTCCTTTGTAGAGGAGGGGACACGATGATGTATCCAGAGCTATTTCCAGAAAGTGCGCGCTATTGCTACGTGCGCACGGACTCGAGCTATGCGAATTTGGCTAATTTTGAAGAACTAGCGGCCGAAGAAAAGTCTCTGGTTTCCCAGGCAGTTGATGTGCGCAAGGCCGAGTTCGGAGATGCTCGGTGGTGTGCGCACCGAGCCTTGCAGGAATTAGGTGCCAATCCGGCGACGCCGATTTTGCGGGGTGAGCGCGGCATGCCGCTGTGGCCCGCGGGTTTTGTCGGCTCGATGACGCATACCGAGGGGATGCGGGCTGCGGTGGTTGCCCCTACCTCATCCTTAAAATCCGTAGGCCTGGATGCAGAACCCGCCGAACCGCTGCCGGATCATGTGCTCACCATGATCGCCCGGGCAGGGGAGATGCCGCAGCTTTTGCGGCTTCGTAAGGCGGGGATTACCTGCCCGGATCGTTTGCTCTTCTGCGCCAAAGAGGCCACGTATAAGTCGTGGTTTCCCATGACCTTTCGCTGGCTGGACTTTGACCAAGCAGAAATCGACCTGCGCGAAGATGGCACGCTTATTTCCTATATTTTGGCTAGGCCCACACCGGTGCCTTTTATCACCGGGCGCTGGGTAATTCGAGACGGCTACGTTATCGTCTCCACCTCGGTTCCGGCCTTAGATTTTAGTCGCTAAAGGGTAGAGGGCCGTGCCACAAATACGGTGGCCAGGCGCTTGCCTTTTTCTTTAATGAGCGCCACGGCTTGGCCATTAGGGGCCACAGCAGCGTGGACGCCCTTGAGCCCGCGGGGCTCTAGCCATTTGCCCATGGCGAGGGCGGCTGCCTCCTCCTCGGTGACGGAAAGGACGGGGAAGCAGCGAGCCAAGGCCTCATCCAAGCTGAGGGAAAGGCGAGGGGATTCGGCAAGGGCGTCGAGCGAGAGGGCGTCGGCAAGTGCAAAAGGGCCCACCTCAGTGCGACGCAAGGCGGTCAGGTGCCCGCCCACCTGCAGGGCCTCGCCCAGATCGCGGGCCAGGGAGCGGATATAGGTGCCGGAAGAACAGTCCACCGTGACGTCTAGATCGATGTAGTCGCCCTCGCGGCGCTCTGCCAGGACGTCAAATCTATCTACCGTTACTGGGCGGGCGGGAATGTCTACCTCCTGGCCCTCGCGTACTAGTTCATGGGCGCGGCGGCCGTTAATTTTAATCGCGGATACGGCCGCGGGCTTTTGCATAATATTGCCCGTGAGCGTGGAAATCTCTGCCTCGATTGCGGTGCGGTCAATGGCCGCAGCGCTAGCGCCCCAAGAGTACTCTCCCTCGGCGTCATCGGTTGTGGTGGCGGCGCCGAGGCGAATGGTGGCGTCATAGGACTTAGTGGAGGCGACCATGTGGGCCAAGAACTTGGTGCCACGCTCCATGCCTAGGACAAGCACGCCTGTGGCCATGGGGTCGAGGGTGCCGGCGTGGCCTACCTTCTTGGTGTGAAAGTACCTGCGTAGGCGGCCGACAACATCGTGGGAGGTCATGCCGGCGGGTTTGTCTACGATGACGAGTCCGGAGTTTGCGAGCGCATCAGTCATAGCCTCTAAGTCTATGCTCTACGATGGTCTGCGTGGATATTTGGTACGGAATCGATGACATCCCCGCGGAAGTGGGCCCAACGTCAGTAACCATCGGTGTCTTTGACGGCCTGCACCGCGGCCATCAGCAGCTCATCTCCGCCTGCGTGGAGCATGCGCGCGCTCATGGTGAGCGTCCTGTCATGGTGACCTTTGACCCGCACCCGGTGTCGGTATTTCTCCCGGAACGTGCGCCCTTGGCGGTGCTGAGCTTTGAACGCCGACTGGAATTGGCCGAAGAGATGGGCATTGCAGCCGTGCTTGTTATTGACTTCACCCGAGACCTTGCTGGGGTGGAGCCGCGACCCTACGTAGAGGATTTATTGGTAGGAAAGCTCGCAGCGCAGCACATCGTGGTGGGCGAGAACTTCACCTTTGGCGCCGGTGCGACCGGAACCGCCCAGGCTATGCAGGAATTTGGTGCCGAGTTCGGCTTTAGCGTCGAAATCGTCCCACTGCTGGATGATGAGGGCGTGCGCATTTGTTCCACCCACATTCGTGAGTGCCTTGCGCAGGGGGACATCGAATCCGCCAATTGGGCGCTTGGTCGCCATTTCACCGTGACCGGGCCTGTAGTGCGCGGCGCAGGACGTGGTGGCAAGGAGCTCGGATTCCCCACGGCCAATCAGTATTTCCCGGATACGGTCGCTATCCCGGCCGATGGTGTGTACGCGGGCTGGTTCATCGTCCACTCTGACTCCTCTATCGACGGGGATATGCGCCCTGGCGTGGCCTATGCGGCCGCGATTTCCGTAGGCACCAACCCCACCTTTGGCGACGAGGAGCGCTCTATCGAGTCCTTCGTGCTCGACCGCGATGCTGACCTGTACGGCTACGAGGCTACGGTGCACTTTGTGGGCCACCTCCGCGATATGGTGAAGTTCAATTCCGTAGACGAGCTGCTAGAAGCGATGGCCAATGACGTAGCCAAGGCCCGCCAGGTGCTAGCCGCCGATGCTAAGGCGCAGGGCTGGACCGCGAAAGATTACTTCCTGCGGGAGAAATAAATGAAGGCGATTCTCGATCTTGATACCGGCATTGATGATGCCCTAGCGCTGGCGTATGCCATCGCCCATCCGGACCTGGACTTAATCGGCGTGACCTGCACGTACGGCAATGTGACCGTGCCCTTGGCCGTGCGCAATACACTGGCCCTTCTAGAGTTGCTGGGCCAAGACGATATTCCGGTCTTTGCCGGACCTAGCCCGGATGGTTTTCGGCCAAGCGAGATTTCTTCATTTATTCACGGTCACAACGGTGTGGGGGAGGTCCTGCTTCCGCCGGCCACGACCCAGGCGCAATCCCAACCTGCGGCCGATTTCCTCATCGAGGCTGTGCACGAGCACGGCGATGATCTAGTAATCATTCCGACCGGCCCGTCCACCACGATTGCTGCCGCCATGCAGCAAGACCCTTCCTTTGCCACGGCCGCACACCTAGTGATGATGGGCGGGGCACTTACCGTTCCGGGCAACGTGACGCCGTGGTCCGAGGCCAATATTTCCCAGGACCCGGAAGCTACCGATTTCCTCTTCCGCCACACGAGCGATACCACCATGGTGGGCTTGGATGTCACCTTGCGCACCCTTTTGACCACGGCGGAGTCCGCTCGTTGGCGCGCCACCGGCACCCACGCCGGCCGCATTTTTGCGGATATGGTGGACTATTACATCCGCGCCTATGCTACGACTTCGCCGCACTTGGGCGGGTGCGGCCTGCACGATCCATTGGCCGTTGCGGTGGCAGCAGATGCCTCGCTTGTCGACGTCCTATCTATAAACCTCAAGACGGACACCACCGGCCCTACCCGTGGGCGGACAATCGCAGATGAAAAGCGATTGGATGCGCCACCCACCGCCCGGGTAGCTGTGGGTGTGGATAGTGAGCGTTTTGTGCGAGAGTTTGTCGAACGCCTTGAGACGCTCTTCAGCGAGCTTTAAAAGCACAGCCTAGAAGCCATGTGGTTTTGATTTTCTCTGCCTGAGCGCTGTAAGGTGATTCTTTGGCTTAGCGACTGCGGTTCACAGCAGTTGCGGCACGCACAAGTCACGCGCGCAGCGCAGGCTTATGCGTCACGATAATGTGGACTGAAATAAAGGAGAAATACTCATGGCATTGACCACTGAGAAGAAGGCCGAAATCCTCAAGGAGTACGGCCTGCACGAAACCGATACCGGTTCCCCTGAGGCACAGGTTGCCCTGCTGACCTCCCGCATCAATACTTTGACCGAGCACCTGAAGTTCCATAAGCACGATCACCACTCCCGTCGTGGTCTGCTGCTGATGGTTGGTCGCCGTCGTGGCCTGCTGAAGTACCTGGCTGAGAACAACGTCGATCGCTACCGTGATCTGATCTCTCGCCTGGGTCTGCGCCGTTAATATCGGCCCAGATTCGGCCACCTCGCCCCGCCCTTTGGCGGGGCTTTTGTGGTTTTTCTGTTAGAATTTGACACCGTTGTCATAGACAAAATCGACCAGGCGGCACCGACGATCGCCTAAACCACTCAAGGAGACATTTTTTAATGAGCGTTCAGAACTCCGTCGAGTTCAATATTGACGAGGACTTTGGCATTACCGAGGCCATTGCCACGCTAGACAATGGTGACTTTGGCACCCGCACCCTGCGCTTTGAAACCGGGCAGCTCGCTCGCCAGGCAGATGGCTCCGTGACCACCTACTTGGATGATGACACCATGTTGCTGGCCACGACCACTGCGTCCAACCAGCCGCGCGAGGGATTCGACTTCTTCCCCCTGACTGTGGACGTAGAAGAGCGCATGTACGCCGCCGGCAAGATTCCGGGCTCCTTCTTCCGCCGTGAGGGCCGCCCTTCTTCTGAGGCTATCCTGGCATGCCGCCTCATCGACCGCCCGCTGCGCCCAACCTTTGTCAAGGGCCTGCGCAACGAGGTCCAGGTCGTTGTCACCGTGATGTCCCAGGAACCGGAAGAGTACTACGACGTCGTTGCTATCAACGGCGCTTCCGCCGCCACCCAGCTGTCCGGCCTGCCTGTCTCCGGTGCAGTCGGCGGTGTCCGCATGGCACTGATTGCTGACGACAAGCACCCAGAAGGCCAGTGGGTAGCGTTCCCGAACCACGAGCAGCACGAGCGCGCTCTCTTCGAGATGGTTGTTGCCGGCCGCATCGTCAAGAAGGGCCGCAAGGACGACGTCGCCATCATGATGGTTGAGGCCGGTGCTGGCACCAACGTTGCTGAGCGCATTGCCGACGGTGCTCCTGCACCGCAGGAAGCAGCCGTTGCCGAAGGCTTGGAAGCAGCAAAGCCATTCATTAAGACCTTGTGCGAGGCCCAGAACGGTCTGGCGGAGCGTGCCGCCAAGGAAACCCAGGAGTTCCCACTTTTCCCGGCATACGGCGATGATGTCTTCGCGGCAGTGGAAAAGACTGCTACCAAGAAGCTAGAAAAGCTGCTGACCATCCCGGGCAAGCAAGAGCGCGACGACGCCACCAATGAATACATGGAGCAGGTCGAAGAAAAGCTCTTGGACCAGTTCGAGGACTTGGATGAGGCCGATGCCTCCAAGCAGATCCGCGGCGCTTATAACGCATTGATGAAGCAGATCGTGCGCCAGAAGATCCTTTCCGAGGGCTTCCGGATCGATGGCCGCGGCGTTACCGATATCCGTGACCTCTCCGTTGAGGTGGACCTGGTTCCGCGTGCTCACGGTTCCTCCCTGTTCGAGCGCGGTGAGACCCAGATTCTGGGTGTTACCACCCTGGACATGCTCAAGATGGAGCAGCAGATTGATTCCCTGACCCCGGTGGAATCCAAGCGCTACATGCACCACTACAACTTCCCGCCATTCTCCACCGGCGAGACCGGCCGCGTGGGCTCCCCGAAGCGCCGCGAGATCGGCCACGGTGCTTTGGCCGAGCGTGCTCTGCTTCCGGTCATCCCATCCCGTGAGGACTTCCCATACGCCATCCGCCAGGTCTCTGAGGCCTTGGGCTCCAATGGCTCTACCTCTATGGGCTCTGTGTGTGCTTCCACCTTGTCCCTCTACAATGCCGGTGTTCCGCTGAAGGCTCCGGTAGCTGGTATCGCTATGGGCTTGGTCTCTGGTGAGGTTAATGGCAAGGAAAAGTTCGTCGCCCTGACAGATATCCTCGGCGCCGAGGATGCCTTTGGCGATATGGACTTCAAGGTCGCCGGTACCTCTGAATACATCACCGCCCTGCAGCTGGACACCAAGTTGGATGGCATCCCATCCAAGGTCCTGGCCCAGGCCTTGGAGCAGGCTCGCGATGCCCGCTCTACCATCCTGGAAACCATGGCTGAGGTCATCGATACCCCGGACGAGATGTCCGGCCTTGCGCCGAAGATCACCTCCGTGAAGATCCCGGTTAATAAGATCGGCGAGCTCATCGGACCAAAGGGCAAGACCATCAACCAGATCACCGAGGAAACTGGCGCCGATGTCTCCATCGAGGATGACGGAACCGTCTACGTTTCCGCTGCTACCGGTGAGGCTGCGGATGCTGCCATTGATAAGGTCAACTCCATTGCTAACCCACAGCTGCCGAAGGTAGGAGAGCGCTTCCTGGGCACCGTGGTGAAGACCGTTCCGTTCGGCGCATTCGTTTCCTTGACCCCGGGTCGCGATGGTCTGATCCACATTTCTAACCTGGGTGGCGACGAGCGCATCGAGAAGGTAGAAGACGTCATCAACGTTGGCGATAAGGTTCAGGTAGAAATCGCGGATATCGATAACCGCGGCAAGATTTCCCTAGTTCCGGTTGAGGACTAATCCCTAAGCCCAAAGAAGGCTCTGCCTTCCAGTTCACTCGCTGGAAGGCAGAGCCTTTCTTCGTAGGTGTGCACCATTTAGAGGCGCCGCTATACGTTAGTTCTGGAAGTCAATGACCACGCGGGACGGGTCCTTTAGATACGTCACGGAGTAAGCGGTCTTCTTCTCTAGTCCAATAATGAGCTGTGTTTGCGCCTCAAAGGTGGTGGTGTAGTGGACTGCGCTGACCACCCCGGCACCAGGGGTAGTGCCCGGTTGCATGTACTTTTCTTTTAGCTCTGGGGTAGAAGGCCACGGCGTTCCCTCAATGCCGAGGTTGAGGAAGGTATTTCCTTGGACCTCAACCGGCTTGCCGGATGCCTGTTGGGCAGGGCTATCGGTATAGGACGTAAACCAGCCCGGTTCACCTTCGCCCTCCATGTCAATGACGACGCGGGTGAACCCATCGTGCGCCCCCACTCGCACACCAGTGGGGATGAGGTTTCCGAGGCTCTCCGGCATGTGCTGTTGGTCCTCGAGAGAGGCCGTGCCCATACCGGCGAATGCCAGTGGGGCTGAGTCTTGGGGGAGCTTCTGCTTTTCTGCATCCGCCGCTGAGGTACTGCGCGGGGCAGAACTAGCGGCGGGGGTAGCGGAGGTG
Organism: Corynebacterium sp. MSK158; assembly: GCF_030229085.1. Lineage (NCBI taxonomy): Bacteria > Bacillati > Actinomycetota > Actinomycetes > Mycobacteriales > Corynebacteriaceae > Corynebacterium > Corynebacterium sp. MSK158. The sequence goes on along the minus strand of NZ_JASPHJ010000003.1, from coordinate 118,120 downwards.
GTCTGAACTTCAGCAGTGTCGGTAGTTGACTGAACCTCACTAAAAGCCGGTGTGCCTGCCTGTGTAGCGTCCTCATCGGAACAAGCAGCAAGTGCTAACGCGCATCCTGCGCTGATGGCCACGGCGATAGTGCGAGAGAAAATTGAGGGAGACATATTCATCACTTCCTTGGTGCTTACCGTGTTATTACACCCATTCTACTGGGGCAGATGGGACAAGCATCAGGAAGTGATGCAATTGTTAACCCGTGTGATGAGGGGAGGGGTGCGACTACTTCTTCAGTTCGACGAGCTGAATTAGGTTGCCCACGGTGTCATCAAAAACAGCGATGATGGACGGCCCAACATCGGTGGGCTCCATGGTGAACTTCACGCCCTTGTCACTGAGCTCCTTATATTCGGTTTCCACATCGGCGGACAGGAACTGCGTGGCCGGAATACCGTCGGCCTTGAGTGCTGCGGCGTAGTCTTTGACGGCGGGATGGCCCTTCGGCTCCAGAAGCAGCTCGGTATCTCCCTCACCTTCAGCATTGGTGACGGTAAGCCAGCGGAAATCGCCGTGGGTGACGTCATCCTTGACTCGGAAGCCAAGGGTATTGACGTAAAAATCGTGAGCGCGGGCAACGTCGTCTACAGGAACGGAAGCGATATATATCTGCATGCACGCCATCCTAGGGAGAATGAGGGGCATCGTCGAAGAGCGCAAGCCCCTTCCAGGAAGGCGAGGTAATGCGTAACCCCCATGCGCGTTAGGATGGGGAGAAAAGTACTACCGATGTGGCTGAAGAAGGAGAACACACCATGGCTATCAAGGTTGGCGTACTAGGCGCCCACGGGCGCGTAGGCCAGGCAATCGTTGAAGGTGTCAACGCGGAAGACGACCTCGAGCTGGTAGCGGAAATTGGCCGAGGTGATGATCTGCAGCAGCTTATCGACGCCCACGCAGAGGTCATCGTGGACTTTACCCAGCCAGATTCCGTTATGGGCAACCTGGAATTCTGCACCGCCCACGGAATCCACTGCGTGGTGGGAACCACCGGCTTTAATAAGGACCGCTTGGCTCAGGTAGAGGAGTGGACCAAGCAGGACGGTGCCGGCAATGTCCTCATTGCGCCGAACTTTGCCATTTCTGCAGTTCTCACCATGGTGCTAGCTAAGCAGGCTGCCAAGTTCTTTGAGACTGCAGAGGTAATTGAGTTCCACCACCCAACCAAGTTGGATGCGCCGTCCGGTACTGCGATCCATACCGCTGAGGGAATTGCCGCCGCCCGCAAGGAGGCTGGTCTGGGTGAAATGCCGGATGCTACGGAAAAGCAGCTCGATGGTGCCCGCGGCGCCACCGTCGACGGTATTCCGGTTCACGCAGTACGCACCCGTGGCATGGTGGCACACGAGGAGGTCATCTTTGGTGCTCAAGGTCAGTCGCTGACCATCCGCCAGGATTCTTATGACCGCGCGTCTTTCACGCCGGGCGTACTGGTGGGTGTGCGCCAGATTGCAGATCACCCGGGCCTAGTCGTAGGCCTCGATAAGTACCTGGGGCTTTAAGCCATGGCTAAAGCAAGTGAGCTAGACATTCAGCTCATTGCCGCAACACAGTTCCACGCCCCGCAGGGCGTGGAGTGGCACGCGGATGACTCGGCCTCTGATGGGGAAGCACTTGTCGAGTTCGCTGGACGGGCGTGCTACGAGTCCTTTGATAAGCCAAATCCCCGGACGGCAACCAATGAAACCTACCTGCACCACATCATGGAGGTAGGCCATACTGCGTTGCTCGAGCACGCTACGGCCACGATGTACATCACAGGGCTGTCGCGTTCGGCGAGCCATGAGCTCGTGCGCCACCGGCACTTTTCCTTCTCGCAGCTCTCCCAGCGCTTTGTCCACCCGGAGGAGACCGAGGTGGTCCTGCCTAAATTGGTGGCTGAGGACGAGCAACTTAGCCGATTGGTAATGCAAGCGGTAGATGAGACTCGCTTTGTCTACGATGAACTGCTTAACGCGCTGGAAGAGAAGCTGGATGAGCCCAACGCGCTCCTCCGCAAGAAGCAGGCCCGTCAGGCGGCGCGTGCCGTTCTCCCCAACGCCACAGAAACGCGCATTGTTGTCACTGGCAACTATCGCGCCTGGCGTCACTTCATTGGTGCTCGTGCCGCCGAGCAGGCCGATGAGGAGCTTCGCCACGTTGCGGTGGAGTGCCTGAAACTGCTGCAAAGCAAGGCGCCAGTGCTGTTTGATGATTTCAATATCACCACTCTGGCTGATGGGACCCAGATGGCAGCGAGCCCCTACGCCTAACACGCGCGTGACCCCGATGCGGCTAATTGCAAGCCAAAAGGGTAATCTTGACGGCTATGAGCACAGGTATGACAGCAAAGACTGGCGTCGACACCTTCGGACGCATCGGCGTTGCCATGGTCACCCCGTTTGACCGTGACGGTGCGCTGGACGTTGCAGCAGGTCGTCGCCTAGCAGCTCATCTCGTCGACAATGGCGTTGATTCGCTCATCCTAGGTGGAACTACCGGCGAATCACCGACCACTTCAGTTGAAGAGAAGCTGGAGCTGCTCAAAGCCGTAAAGGAAGAAGTAGGAGACCGCGCAAAACTTTGCGCCGGTGCCGGAACGAATGACACCGCAGCCTCCATTAAGTTGGCTCAGGCCACCGCTGACGCGGGGGCAGACAGCTTGCTGGTGGTAACTCCGTACTACTCCAAGCCATCTCAAAAGGGCGTTTACGAGCACTTTGCCGCAGTCGCGCAAGCCACGGATCTGCCGATCTGTGTCTATGACATCCCTGGCCGCTCGGGCATCCCAGTGGCGCCGGATACCCTCCGCCGCCTTGCGGATTTGCCGACCATCCAAGCCGTAAAGGACGCTAAGGGCGACCTTCCTGCGGCCGCAGAACTCATCCAAGAAACCGGTTTGGCCTGGTATTCCGGTGATGATCCGATTAACCTGCCGTGGCTTTCCCTCGGCGCTTCTGGTTTCATCTCCGTCATCGGCCATGTTGCACCGCGTGCCTTGGTAGAACTTTATGAAGCTTTCGACGCGGGCGATATGGCCCGCGCCCGAGAAATCAATGTCACTACGCTCCTTCCGCTAACCCATGCGCAAGCTCGGTTGGGCGGAGCGACGTTTGCAAAGGAAGCCCTGCGCCTGCAGGGCATCGAAGTTGGCGATACCCGTCTTCCTGTCACCGCTGCGAGCGAGGAGGAACGCGAGGTACTTCGCCGTGATCTGGAACAATCTGGAGTCCTCTAAGAATGAATGAACCCCGTAACCGTTCCCGCAAGGTGACCCGCAAGGCGGGCCCACCGGCGGAAAACGAAACCGCCTCCAACGAGGCGGCTTCGCCAGTTTTCCAAGCCCCAGCAACTGATGCGGGCAATTCCGCACAGGATGATTCCGCGAAGGGCGACAAAGGCAATTCTGGCAAGAAGAATTCTTCCGACAATAACAATGATGGCGGCAGCAATAATCGTCGCTCCCGTTCCCGTGGCAGCCGCGGCCGTGGCCGTGGTGGCAATGGCAATGGCAATAACCACGGTGGAAACAATAACCACGGCGGCAAGAACGGCAACGGAAAGAACGGCAACGGCAATGGTAAGGGCCGCGGCCGTAACAACCGTGGCCGCCGCAACGTGCCCAAGTCTATGCAGGGCGCGGATCTGACCAAGCGCCTGCCGGAGCCACCGAAGCAGCCGAAGGATGCCCTGCGCATTTACGCTCTGGGCGGTATTTCGGAGATCGGCCGCAATATGACCGTCTTCGAGTACGGCGACGACCTCATCATCATTGACTGCGGTGTGCTCTTCCCATCCTCCGGTGAGCCAGGCGTGGACCTCATCCTGCCTGACTTTGGCCCGATTGAGAAGAAGATCCACAAGGTCAAAGCCCTCGTCGTTACCCACGCGCACGAGGACCACATTGGTGCAATCCCGTGGCTGCTTAAGCTGCGTCCGGATATCCCTATCGTTGCTTCCCGCTTCACCATCGCGCTTATTGCTGCAAAGTGTAAGGAGCACCGCCAGAAGCCGAAGTTCGTCGAGGTTAATGAAAAGTCTGACGTAACCTACGGTCCGTTCCGCGTGCGCTTCTGGGCAGTCAACCACTCCGTACCGGATGCTTTGGGCATCATGCTGGGAACCCCAGCCGGCAACATCATCCACACCGGTGACATCAAGCTGGACCAGACCCCGCTGGATAACCGTCCAACGGATCTCCCAGCCCTGTCCCGCTATGGTGACGAGGGTGTTGATCTCATGCTGTGTGATTCCACCAACGCCACGGTCCCTGGTGTATCGGCGTCTGAGGGCGATATTCCCGCCAACTTCAAGCGGCTTGTCGCCGGCGCTAAGCAGCGCGTAATCTTGGCGTCCTTCGCCTCCAATGTTTACCGTGTCCAGGCCGCTATCGACGCCGCTGTGGCTAACGGGCGCAAGGTAGCTTTTAACGGCCGATCGATGATGCGCAACATGGAAATTGCGGAGAAGATGGGCTTCTTGAAGGTTCCACGCGGCACTATTATCCCCATCGATGAGGCAGCCAAGATGGCTCCGCATAAGACCATGCTGATTACCACCGGTACTCAGGGTGAGCCCATGGCAGCTCTGTCGCGTATGGCTCGCCGTGAGCACCGCCAGATTACCGTCCGCGATGGCGATACCATCATCTTCTCTTCCTCGCTCATCCCGGGCAACGAGGAGGCCGTCTACGGCGTCATCAACATGCTGTCCCAGATCGGTGCCAACGTTATTACCAACCAGGATGTAAAGGTGCATGCTTCCGGTCACGGTTACGCTGGCGAGCTACTCTTCCTGTACAACGCAGCGCGCCCGCGCAACGCGATGCCGGTGCACGGCGAGTGGCGCCACCTGCGCGCCAATAAGGAACTGGCTATTTCCACCGGTGTGGACCGCGACCGTACCGTGCTGGCACAAAACGGCGTCGTCGTGGACCTGCACAAGGGCCGCGCCGAGGTCGTAGGCCAGATGCAGGTGGGTAACCTGTACGTCGACGGCGTTTCCATGGGCGATGTGGATGCTGACACTTTGGCTGATCGCACCAACCTGGGTGCCGGCGGCGTGGTTTCTATCACTTGCGTGATTGATAACCGCACCTCACGCCTACTGGAACACCCAACGGTATCTACCACAGGCTTCTCCGATGATGACCGCGGCATTGTGCCGGAGGTTGCGGAGATGGTGGAAAACACTATGAACGATCTCGCTGCGGAGGGCGAGAACGATACCTACCGCATGGTGCAGAAGCTGCGTCGTAAGGTATCCAAGCTCATGGATTCCAAGTACAAGCGCGAGCCGGTTATCCTTCCGACCATCGTGCCGACCAACTCCGGCCCTTTGGTTACCGATGAAGAAGACGTTGACGCTTCTCGTGAGTCCCTGTAAGTAATACAGGTTCCTCGCGCTAAGTAGGACACAGCCCCAGCATGCCAGCTAGCTCGGTATGCTGGGGCTTATGTCGTTTTCTTCTGCTGAGCGCGCCAAGATGGTAGCGCTATTTCATAAGCTTGGCCCCGATGCCCCAACCTTGTGCGAGAGCTGGACAACCCGCGACTTAGCCGTACATTTGTGGGTGCGGGAAAATCGCCCAGATGCAGCCGCCGGCATCTTCGTTAAAGCATTTTCCGGCCGGCTTGAAAAGGAATCACGCAAGGTAGCCGAACGCGACTTTGATGAGTTGGTTGATGACTGGGGGAGGGGACCTGCTGCCTATAACCCCGTCCGGTTCGTGGATGCACAGCAAAACTTTGTGGAGCACTTTGTTCACCACGAGGATATTCGCCGGGCTAATGGCATGGGCCCACGCGACTTTTCGGCGCGCATCAAGCAGCAGATGCATGGCTACCTAAAGCCCTTGGCCAAGTTGGCTCTGCGCAAATCTGAACGTCCGGTCATTGTGCAGCCGGAAGGACTGCCGCGAATCGTTGCAGCAGATACGCATGGCGTGGCGGATAAAGGCGATGCCGTAGTCCGCGTTTCAGGCGAGGTAGGCGAGCTCATCCTCTGGTCCTTCGGGCGTGATGCTGCTGAAGTGACGGTAGAAGGTAATGCCAAAGCTATCGTAAGGTCAAGCCTTTAATGTTGATTTAGCTATCACTTTTATGTCGTGGGCCGCGCGTGACGTGTGTGCCGACAGTCTAAAGGGGGCAGGTGCTAGGGAAACGCGTGTGGCTAATGTGATTTGTGGGGTAGCCCGGTTAGAGTAGAGGCATGTCTGTCAAAAATGCCTCTTCGCGCGGAACGCGCCGAAAGTCGAATCGTTCCCGGCCGTCGGGCCGCAGCCGGTCCGGTGCTGGCATGCCGGAAACCTTGGCTATGACGTCTTCGCATCGGCGCGCGGCGGCGAGCTCGCAGGAGCGTACGGGTAGTGCGTTCCGGGCCGTCGGCAAGGGCTTGGGCGTTGCCTTTAGTGCCACGGCCCGCGGCATGGGAAATATGGCGCGGGGTGTAAGCCATGGCGTGGCCGGGCTCAAGCCCAGCGAAGACGTATATGACACCGAGGAGTACGAGACGACGAGGGAGCCGGAAGAAATTTCTGCACGCGGGGAGAAAAAGAAGAAGAGCAAGGTTACTCGGGCGCGCGATGTAGCCGCGGAAGAAGAGCTTTCTACGATGGAAGCAAGCGAGGAGGAATCACGCGGTATTCAGGTGAAAAATCCTGATGCGGTGGCACTCGTTTTAATCGGCATTGCCATCGTGCTCGCTGCTACCGTCTGGTTTGGCGTTGCTGGCCAGGTTGGCGCCTGGGTGGGCAATATCGTCCGCTATGTCATTGGTGCAGGCGCCTGGGTGCTGCCGGTGGCACTGGTGGCCTTGGCCATTTCCTTGATGATGGATATCTCCGGCCCAGCGGGGCACTTTAAGCCGCGCATTGTGGGTGGTATCAGCATCATCGTCCTTGCCATGCTCAGCTTGATCCACATCTTTGCTGGCACCCCTGAGCTTGGCTTTACCCCGGACAGCGCCGGTGGTGCTGGCGGTGTAATCGGCTACGCTATCGGCGGCCTTCTGGAGACAGCCTTTACCTCTTTCGTCGCAGTGCCGTTGCTTTTCCTCGTCATTATTTACGGCGCCTTGTTAGTCACCGGCATTACTATCCGCGAGGCCTATGAGTTGGTGGCTGATGCCATTGCTGCGGCCTTCTCCCGCTTTGGTGGTACGGATGAAGACTATTACGACGAAGAGGGCGATGACCTCTACGGCCACGTGACTGGCGATATTGATGACATCGCGGAAGGCCGTGAGCGCAGCGAGCGCCCAGCACGACCTGTGGCCAAGCGTCGTTCCTCTGAGCGTGGTGGAAGCCTGCGCGCTTTCCGACGCCCCTCTGAAGACCCCGCCCCGCGTGGTTCTTCTTATCCGGTGGATTCCCCTGCTGCAGCAGAGGAGGAACATGCCACCCGCGCCTTTAGTGCACCAACGCGTGGCGGGTTCCAGCCCGTGTCTAACGCGGCTGAGAAGCCGGTCTCTCGTGACATTGGCGATACCGATGAGATCCCGGTAGTAGACGACGCCGCTGCGTCGTCGCCGGCACAACCGGACTCCTGGGATCCGGAACCAACTCGAGTGCTGGGCACTACTCGTCAACGTTCCACTTCTCCTTCTGCTCGATCGGCTACGGCAGCGGGTGCTGATGCTGGCACCGCCGCCGGTAACGCAATTGGCTCGGCCGCTGGTGCGGCTGCGGGCGCCGCGGGTGCTGCGGGAGCAGCAAGTGGCGCAGCAAAGACTGCTGCTGCGGGTGCTGCCGGTGCCGCTGGCGCTGCAGCGGCCGGTGTAGCTGCAGGCGCTGCTGGATCTGCGGTGGAAGGAGGCGCTGATGCGGTCTCGTCCGCGCACGAGAAGGCCCGCCAACTCTTCCGCGAGCGCTCCGGACGCGACGCTACGACCGGTGCACAGGTGGACTCCACCGAGCCTGCGGCCGAAGCCGCAGGGGCACCAAGCGCTTCAGCTGCTCCTGCGCCGTCCGCGCAGTTTGGCAACGAGAATTACGCGGTTCCCACCACGGACCTGCTGACCCCGGGCACTCCAGCAAAGGAGCGCACGGAGATTAATGACCGCATCATTGAGGCCATCACCGATGTCTTCGAAGAGTTCAAGGTCGATGCCCAGGTAACCGGCTTTAGCCGTGGCCCAACAGTGACCCGGTATGAAATCGAGCTGGGACCAGGCGTCAAGGTATCGAAGATTACGAACCTGCAATCCAATCTGGCCTACGCCGTGGCCACGGATAATCTACGTTTGCTCACGCCCATCCCCGGCAAGTCGGCCGTCGGCATTGAGGTTCCGAACCCGGACCGCGAGATGGTGCACCTGCGCGAGGTGCTTGATGCGCCAAGCATGACCAGCTCCTCGGATCCCATGCTCATCGGTTTGGGCAAGGACATCGAAGGCGAATACACCTCGTTCTCGGTTCAAAAGATGCCGCACTTGCTCGTCGCCGGCGCTACCGGTTCCGGTAAGTCCGCTTTCGTCAACTCCATGTTGGTCTCGCTGCTTACCCGAGCCACCCCTGAGCAGGTTCGCCTCATCTTGGTGGACCCGAAGATGGTGGAACTTACCCCGTACGAGGGCATTCCGCACTTGATCACGCCCATCATTACCCAGCCGAAGAAGGCCGCAGCAGCCCTGCAGTGGCTGGTGGAGGAGATGGAGCAGCGCTACATGGATATGAAGGCTGCTCGCGTGCGCAAGATTGAGGACTATAACCGCAAGGTGGTCTCCGGCGAATACCAGGCGCCGGCAGGCTCCGAGCGCGAGGTGCGCCCGTACCCGTACATCGTCTGTGTCGTTGACGAGCTGGCGGACCTGATGATGACCGCGCCAAAGGAGATTGAGGACTCCATCGTTCGCATCACCCAGAAGGCGCGTGCCGCCGGTATTCACCTGGTGCTGGCAACCCAGCGCCCGTCCGTTGACGTGGTGACCGGTCTGATTAAGACCAACGTGCCTTCACGCTTGGCTTTCGCGACGTCCTCACTGACGGACTCTCGCGTTATCTTGGATCAGGGCGGCGCGGAAAAGCTCATTGGTATGGGCGATGGCCTCTTCATTCCGCAGGGCAAGCGTCCTGTACGTATGCAGGGCGCATTCGTCTCGGATGATGAAGTCATGGCGGTTGTCGATGCCGCCAAGTCGCAGGCCGCGCCGAACTACACCGAGGGCGTGACTGAAGAGAAGCAATCCGAGGCCAAGCAGGAAATCGATGAGGAAATTGGCAAGGACATGGACGACCTCCTCGAGGCCGTCGAGCTGGTGGTCACCGCCCAGTTGGGCTCGACCTCGATGTTGCAGCGCAAGCTGCGCATCGGTTTTGCCAAGGCTGGCCGCCTCATGGACCTGATGGAATCTCGTGGCGTCGTCGGACCGTCCGAGGGCTCCAAGGCCCGCGAGGTCCTAGTGAAGCCGGAAGAGCTCGATACCATCATCTGGATGATTAAGGGCGCCGATCCTGCCGAAGCCCCGAAGGAGATTCAGGAGGAGATGCAGCAGCAGGAGCAGGAGGAAGCTGCCGCTACTTCCGACGCCGATTCTTCCGCAGGCGCCGATTCCTCCCCGCAGGGCGATGCCGGCGACACCCGTACCGTTCAGGCGACGTATAACCCTTCGGCAGGCGCCTTCTAAGATCGTGTAAGGTTGGACGGGTCTTGGAGGGGAGTACCCCATCCTTCGGCATCGATCGTCAGCACGGTAGCATTACGCTCCCGGTCGTGCCGGCCCGGCGGAATTTAGTTCGCCGGGCGGGGGAGACCTCCGGTCAATTTGTTGTATCTTCGACCGGAGGGATGTTCCAATGCATGTGCCATTGTGGATCTGGGCGATTTCTATCGTCGTCATTCTTGGATTCTTTGTTTTTGATTTCTACTCCCACGTGCGCACCCCGCACGAGCCGACGCTGAAGGAATCCGGGTTCTGGACCCTATTCTATGTCGGTATCGCTTTACTTTTCGGTGCCGGCGTGTGGGCCATATGGGATCACGAGCACGGAATCCAATACCTCACGGGTTACGTGACAGAGAAGGCGCTCTCCGTAGATAACCTCTTTGTTTTCGCGCTTATCATGGGCGCCTTTAAGATCCCGCGGAAGTACCAGCAAAAGGTCTTGCTCATCGGTATCGTCATCGCTTTGGCATGCCGCCTAGTGTTTATCCTTTTGGGTGCTGCGGTCATCGCGGCATGGTCCGATATCTTCTACCTGTTCGCGATATTCCTTATCTACACAGCGATCAAGCTCATCGTCGATGAGATTCGGGACGCCCCCGAAACCGATCCCAATGACATGGGCATTATCAAGCTGATCCGCAAGGTAGTCCACGTCACCCCGCGCTACCACGGCGATAAGCTCACGCACCGCGTAGAAGATTCTTCGGGCAAGCGTAAATTCGCGTTCACCCCGCTATTTATCGCGTTGGTGTCCATTGGTCTTATCGACGTGATGTTTGCCTTTGACTCCATCCCAGCCATCTACGGCATTACCTCAGAAGCGTTTCTGGTCTTTACCACCAATGCCTTCTCCCTCATGGGCTTGCGTCAGATGTACTTCCTGCTGGATGGCCTATTGGATCGCTTGGTGTACCTGCCCTATGGTTTGGGCATCATCTTGGGCTTCATCGGTGTAAAGCTCATGTTCCATGCGCTGCATGAGAATAACTTGCCGTTTGTAAACGGCGGCGAGAACGTGGAGTCCATCCCAGAATTTTCCACTATCACCTCTCTTATTGTGATCGTGGGCGTCCTAGTCATTACGGTTATCGCCTCGGTTATCAAAAACAAGCGCGATGAGAACCAGGGCGGAGTACCGGTATCGCACAACCACTTCGACTGGGACGAGGAAGGCAATAAGATCGTCCGCAACAAGAAGGGCGAATTCTTGGGCAAGGCCGAAGACCTGCCCAAGGAAGAGCTACCGCACTAGAAGCGGGCGTTGACGGGATTCCATTCGCGGAAGCTGCGGCCGGTAATGCAGCCGGCCTGGTAGAAGGGGTCTTTGTCCATGAGGGCGATGGCGTCGGCGACCACGGCGTCGTCGCCAAGCCCCACGATGATGAGCGCGCCGCCCTTGGAATCCGTCAACGGGCCAGTGGCAATGATGGTGCCCTCCTCAAAAAGCTGCGCGGTAAACTCGCGGTGCGCGGGGCGGGCCTTAGCAATCTCAGGATTATTGGGGTTGTAGTCGTAGCTAACAGCAAAATACTTCATGCTTCGCAGTTTAAAATGCAGGGGCATCCAAGCGCAGGTGCTTGGTGCTAACAGGTAGTATGTATAACGTGAATCAACCCGGAACACAGTCAGCGCAATCCTCGGATGTGAATCCACAGGTATCCAATTGGAACCTGCCAAATATTCTCACCAGCCTGCGCATTCTTTTCATTCCGGTTTTCGCATGGCTGGTGATTGCCGGCCATGACTGGTGGGCTTTTGGCCTATTCGCTGTCTTGATGCTCACAGATAAGCTCGACGGGGACATCGCACGTGCCCGTGGCCTTATCACCAATTTTGGCAAAATCGCTGATCCCATCGCGGATAAAGCGCTTATGACTACCGCATTGGTGTGCCTCAATATCATTGGGGTACTGCCAGTGTGGATTACCGTGGTCATTCTCATCCGTGAGTTCGGTATCACCATCTGGCGTATGGTTTTGTTGCGCCGCGGCAAGGTCGTTCCTGCTTCGAAGGGCGGCAAGCTGAAGACTGTATTGCAATCCGTGGCAGTCGGGCTGTATCTGTGGCCCTTGCCGGAGTGGATGAACGTTCCTACTTTCCTGGTGATGCTCTTGGCTGCAGTGGTGACCGTGGTTACCGGCGTTCAGTACCTCATCGACGGCAAGAAGCAGAATAGCTAGGTAGTTCATGAGCTCCATGGCGGCCCGCCTCGTATCTGAACTCATTGAGCGCGGCGAAACTTTGTCCTTTTGTGAGTCACTTACTGCTGGGTTGGCCAGCGCCACGGTGGCTTCCGTCCCTGGAGCTTCGGCTGTGTTGCGCGGAGGGCTTGTAACATATGCCACCGAGGTGAAATCCCACTTTTTGCACCAACCGGTAGCCGATATCGAAGCAGCCGGTGTGGTTTCTGGGGAGACCGCCCTTGCAATGGCGCGCGCGGCGGTGGCAGAAACCGCCGCGGACTGGGGGATAGGCCTTACCGGGGTGGCGGGACCAGACCTACAGGAAGGCAAGCCGGCGGGCACGGTTTATATCGGAATTTTTTCTCCTAGCGGAGTCAGTTTTTCGCAGCAGCTGTCCGGGTTGGGGAAAGAGCGAAACGAAATCAGAGAGGCCACGGTCGCAGCCGCCTTGCGGCTCCTGGGCTCAACTTTGGAAGAAAATCCGGCACTGCGGGAACAATAACGAGACAAGGAGCGTTGACCATAGTGATGAACACTTCTACTGCAGTCCTCGAACACCCGGTAAACGGCACTGTTGCACCAGCGGCGCCGGCCACTGCTCGTACCCCTGAGCCGCTTTTGCGTGAGGCTCTTGGGTTGACGCTGCGCGCCTTCCGCGCGGACAAAGGGGTAACCCTGCGCGAATTGGCCGCGGTGGCCCGCGTATCGCCGGGTTACCTTTCGGAACTTGAACGCGGCCGCAAGGAGGTCTCCTCTGAGCTTCTTGCGTCTGTGTGCCACGCGCTGGATTGCTCGGTGTCTGATGTGCTGATTGAAGCGGCCGGTTACATGGCCCTGCCCTCCATGGATGAGGAGCTTGCCCATACGGCACCTGCCGCATCAGAGCTTTAGCCCACAGCGGTCTATGTCAACAGCCGGCCTATTCTCTTGCGAGGAAGGTCGGCTGTGGTGGTTAAGGGGGCGTCGGCAAGCGTCCGCGACCGCGGGGAGTGCAAGCGGTGGAAACAGCGCTTCGCTAGTATAAACAGCAGAACATTACGCACATTTTTTAACCTAGAAAGGTTGAAGCACACCATGGCGAACCCATTTGTTAAGGGCTGGAAGTACCTGATGGCTCTCTTCGATAATAAGATCGAGGAAAACGCCGATCCAAAGGTGCAAATCGAGCAGGCTATTGAGGATGCTCAGCGCCAGCACCAAGAGCTGTCTCAGCAGGCGGCCGCCGTGATTGGTAACCAGCGTCAGCTGGAAATGCAGCTTAACCGCCGTTTGGCAGAGGTAGAAAAGCTGCAGGGCAATGCCCGCCAGGCTTTGGAATTGGCTGATCAGGCCCGTGCTAAGGGCGATGAAAATAAGGCCGTGGAGTATGAGAACGCGGCCGAGGCCTTCGCCGCCCAGCTGGTTACGGCTGAGGAGTCCGTGGAGGATACCAAGAAGCTGCACGACCAGGCACTACAGCAGGCAGAAAAGGCCAAGAATGCGGTTCAGCGTAATAACGCCGCACTGCGCGAAAAGGTCAATGAGCGTTCCAAGCTGCTTTCCCAGCTGGAGCAGGCAAAGATGCAGGAAAAGGTCTCTGAGTCTTTGAACTCCATGAACGAGCTGACTGCCAATGGCAATACGCCGTCTCTGGATGCTGTGCGCGATAAGATTGAGCGCCGTTACTCCAAGGCACTTGGCCAGGCTGAGCTTGCTGAGAACTCCGTGGAAAACCGCATGGCCGAGGTTCAGCAGGCAGGCGTGCAGATGGCCGGTCATTCCCGCTTGGAGCAGATTCGCAGTGAAATGAACTCTTCTAAGTCCGTGGAAGGCAATAAGGCCCAGGCCATTGAGGGCAATAAAGCTTCTGGCTCTGCTGCCGACAACGCTGCTCAGCCCGGCAGTGCCAACAACGATGCTGTGCAGGCCCGTCTGCGTGAGCTGCGTGGGGAGTAATCCCCGACTGTCTTCTAAATAATTATCGCCTCCCTCGGCCATCATGTGGTGGTGCAAGGGAGGCGATAACTTTTGCTGCTAGTCGCCGACGCCGCGGGCTTGCAAAGCCTCACCCATGGCGCGCGCTCGCCGGATGGAGCGAATGATAACCGGGGTGCCAAATGCGAGCGGGGACATTCCGGCACCGCGCGCTTTACGGGCATCAAGGACCTCATAGACGGTTTCAAACATGAGTGGGATGAGCCGAATAGTCAGTGACATAGCCAAGCTAATGTTTTCTACCGGTATTCCCAGTCGCTTTAGGGGCTGCAGCGACTCTTCCAGCGACTCCATGATCTCATCGACCGTGGAGGTCAGCGTGAGCAAGAAGGCAGCCATCATAGCGGCGAAGACATTGAGGAACATCACCGCCGCATAGTCGAAGTCCTTTGCCCACCATTGAAAGCCTGCCAAGGGAACCAGGAAAAAGAGGGGCGGCCAGATCTGACTCCAGGCAATGCCCAGTGGAATCCGGGCGCAAGCATAGAGAAAGACGACAAAACTGACGCCGCCTGCCGCCCACGGAATGGACTTGAAAAAGATGCTGGTGACCAGGATAAAGACTAAGAGGAATGCGATTTTCCAGCTAGGTTTGATGCGATGAACAAAGCTGGTGCCATCAACATAGACGGAAAGTGGGAGATTGGTGCGTCGTTGCATGAGAATTCTCCCTACAGCGGCCGCTGGGCCATGAGGTCTTGGTAAAAATCTATGACCTCCGCCGGCCGGCCATCCGCGGCGATGCGGTGGTTATCGATGCAGATGACTCGATCAAAATCGCGCAGAAAGTCCAGATCGTGCGTCACCACAATTAGTTGCTGTTCTAGTCGCGCGAATTCTCTTTTGATCCGATCGCGGTTGCGCAGATCGAGCAGGGTAGTGGGCTCATCAGCGATGATGAGAATCGGGTCGATGACCATGACCGCTGCCAGCGCGAGGAGCTGCTTTTGTCCGCCGGAGAGTGTATGCGGTGAGCGCTCAGCAAATTCGGCGAGTCCGAAGCGCTCGAGGGCAGCATCCACGCGAGCGATGCGCTCGTGTTTGGGCAGCTTAAAGCGGCGGAGCGAAAAGGCGACGTCATCGCGCACATTGGGCATGACAATCTGGTTTTCGGCATCCGAAAAGACGAACCCCACCTTTTCGCGTACCTTTTTGCCTTGCTTGGCGACGTCCATCTGGTCCACCGTCACCGTACCTTCACTAGGCTCGCCCAACCCATTAATGAGCCGGGTCAAGGTGGATTTCCCACCACCATTCTGGCCGATAATGCCAATGCGCGGTTCAGTGAGGGTGAGGTTGATGTCCTCAAGCACCACGGTGTCATCAAAAGTCACCGAGACCGAGGAAAATTCGATCGTGGGCACTAGGCGGCCTTTCGTCCCATCAGATCGGGGAAGGCCGAGTGAACACCGAGAGCGATGATGACGGCAACGACAAGCTTTCCGGCATCGACAGGGATGAAGGGCAATTGGGCGGCGAAGGCTGGACCAATGTCCAAGCCAGAGCGGATCATGAGACCAAAGGCGCCGCAGATGTATTGGACCGCAAGGCCTGCAATGGCAGCAATGGCAAGTATGACCGCCATGCCGCCCTTGTTCTTAGGGGAGCGGTAGGCAATTGCGCCTGCAACTGCTGGCGAGAGAACATAGCCGATGATGTAGCCTGCGGTCGGGCCTGCCAGCGCGCGCAGCGTGGTACCGCCACCTGCCAGAACTGGGAGGGCGAGCCCCAGGAACAAGAAGAGTAGTCCCACGTAACCGCCGCGCTTGCTGCCCAAAATTAGGCCGGCGAGGATCAGCGCTGCGTTTTGCAGCACGATGGGCACGCCGGCCGAACCGACGGGGATGGATACGAAGGCAAGGACAATGACGAGAGCGGTAAACACGGCAACATAGGCAATGGTGGTTGCCAGAGAGTTCTTTTTCATGCTCAAGAGGTTAGCACTGCATGAAAACTGCAGACAATTGAGGGTTTTGAACGGTGTTCACCCGGGGCTGATAATTGCGAGCCAGAGCTATTGCGGCGGGCTCCCAATCGAGGCTTCTTAGCCCGCTGGCGCCTGTGTTTAAGCGCTGAGTAGGATGGCGCGCATGCGATTGACCGAGTATTACCAGCTCATTAAGGACGAATTTGGCGAGTCTAAGGGAAAGTGGATTAGCCACTCCCATGTCTTGCCAGACCTCGGGGCAACGCCTGATGAGCTTATCGAACGCGGCGTCGATCCGCGTCGCGTCTGGCTGAGCCTGTGTGATGACTTTGATGTACCGAAGGAGCGCAGGTTGGGAGTCGATTACCCGACTTTATAGCGCCGTCGAATTTGACGGACTGGCGTGTTCACTTTCAAAATTCGAACAGATGTATGTAATATGGCGGAAGTGTCGATGCAGTCGTCTACAGTGGGATGGCGTTGACGGAGGGAACCGTTTGAGTTCCACGGCAGTCTAATAATGCGTTAGTACATCGTCGTTAAAGATAAGGATGAAAGTTAATGGCAACCAAAAAGAAGTCTTCTTCTTCCGCCTCTAAGGGAGATGACCGCCAAAAGGCCCTCGATGCCGCGATGGCCATGATTGAGAAGGATTACGGCAAAGGCGCTGTGATGCGCCTGGGTGATGACAACCGCCCACCGATTAAGGCCATTTCCTCCGGTAACACCGCAATCGATGTCGCTCTTGGTATTGGCGGTTTCCCGCGCGGGCGCATCGTAGAGATTTATGGCCCGGAGTCTTCTGGTAAGACCACTGTTGCGCTGCACGCTATTGCATCCGCGCAAAAGGATGGCGGCATTGCCGCGTTTATTGACGCCGAGCACGCGCTCGACCCGCAGTATGCTCGCCTGCTTGGCGTGGATACCGATAACCTCTTGGTTTCCCAGCCAGATACCGGTGAACAGGCCTTGGAGATTGCCGATATGCTGGTGCGCTCCGGCGCAATCGACATCATCGTTGTTGACTCCGTAGCTGCCCTTACCCCGAAGGCGGAAATTGAAGGTGAGATGGGGGATAGTCACGTCGGCCTTCAGGCCCGCCTGATGTCGCAGGCGCTGCGCAAGATGACCGGTGCCCTGTATAACTCCGGGACCACCGCTATCTTCATTAACCAGCTGCGCGAAAAGATTGGCGTGATGTTCGGCTCGCCAGAGACCACCACCGGTGGTAAGGCGCTCAAGTTCTACTCTTCCGTGCGCTGCGATATCCGCCGCATCCAGACCTTAAAAGATGGCCAGGATGCCATCGGCAACCGCACCAAACTCAAGGTAGTAAAGAATAAGGTCTCGCCACCATTTAAGATTGCCGAGTTCGACATCATGTATGGCGAGGGCATTTCTCGCGAGTCGTCCATCATTGATCTTGGCGTCGAAAACGGTTTCATCCGCAAGTCCGGCTCCTGGTTTACCTACGAAGGCGACCAGCTGGGCCAGGGTAAGGAGAAAGCGCGTAATTTCCTGAAGGATAACCCGGATCTGGCCAATGAAATCGAGCAGAAGATTTTCCAGAAGCTCGGTATCGGCGAGGCTGCGGCCGAAGGCGAGGAGGGCGCTGCGATGGACGTTCCTGGTGCCGATGACCCATTGACCGATGAGTCCGTTGATCTCGTTCCAAACGTCGATTTTGATGACGACTAAAATCGTCTAACCCGTCTCCACACTCCGCGTACCATTTGAATCTGCATCATGAATCAGCCCGCCCCCGAAAAGCTCGCCCAACGTCGTCAGGCCCTCGAGGCCTATGAGAATGGAGCAGCTGGGGGCGGGCTCTTCGATCGAGAGGCAGAAGAAGCCAAGGCCAAGGTCCGCTCTCGGGCACTGGGTCTTTTGGATCAGCGCTCTAGGTCCAGGAAAGAGCTTTATGATCGTCTAGTAAAAGCCGAGTTTGAGCCAGATGTCGTTGAGAACGTACTAGATGATTTAGCCCACGCTGGCCTGGTGAATGACGCAGCCTTTGCACATGAGTGGGTGCGCCAACGGCATAAGCGGCGCGGCAAGTCCAGCTCGGTTCTCAACAGGGAATTGCGGGAAAAGGGCGTGAGCGAGGCTGACCGTGCTGAGGCGCTCGAACAGATTGACCCTGCCGATGAACAAGCCATGGCGCAGGCCCTTGCGGAAAAGAAGGCCCGCTCCATTAAGTCCGTACCGGAGGATCGCAAGGAGCGCGACAAGGCCCTACGCCGCATCGTGGGAGTGCTGGCACGCCGTGGCTTCAATGAAGGGATGTCGCTGCAGATTGCAATCGCAGCGCTTGACGCGCGGTGCGCGGATCTGCGCGCAGAGGACTGATACGGCCAAGGCAGGGCAGCACCGGAATGGCCAAGTCCGGCAGTTATGAGATGCCTAGCTTCATGGCTAAACTATGCCGACGTGGAGCAGACAATCGCAGATAACCGTACTTATGAAGTCCGAACTTTCGGCTGCCAGATGAATGTGCACGATTCGGAGCGCATCTCTGGCCTCTTGGAGGAGGCCGGCTACGCGGCCGCCGGCGAAGGCGTGGAGCCAGATCTCATCGTCTTCAATACCTGCGCCGTGCGCGAAAATGCCGATAAGCGGCTCTACGGCACGTTGGGTGCCTTGAAGAAGACAAAGGAAAACCATCCCGGCATGCAAATTGCCGTGGGCGGTTGCCTGGCGCAGAAAGACAAGGACACCGTCCTAGATAATGCCCCGTGGGTTGATGCTGTCTTTGGCACCCACAATATGGCGGCCCTGCCGACGCTGCTGGAGCGCGCCCGACACAACGATGAAGCCCAGGTGGAAATCGTTGATTCCCTCGAGGCTTTTCCGTCGGTCTTGCCAGCCAAGCGTGAGTCTGCCTATGCCGGCTGGGTTTCTGTTTCCGTAGGTTGCAATAACACCTGCACCTTCTGCATTGTTCCTTCCCTGCGCGGCAAGGAAGAGGACCGCCGGCCCGGCGATATCTTGGCCGAGGTCAAAGCTCTAGTAGATCAGGGCGTATCCGAGGTCACCCTGCTGGGGCAAAACGTCAATGCTTATGGCGTCAATTTCGCCGATCCCGACATGCCACGTGACCGTTTCGCCTTTTCGAAGCTGCTGCGCGAGGTAGGCAAGATCGAAGGCCTTGAACGCCTGCGCTTTACCTCCCCGCACCCAGCGGAGTTTACTTCCGACGTCATCGACGCCATGGCCGAGACCCCGGCCGTGTGCCCGCAGTTGCATATGCCGCTGCAGTCTGGCTCCGACAAGGTCCTTAAGGACATGCGCCGTTCCTACCGCACTAAGAAGTTCCTGCGGATTTTGGACGAGGTACGGGACAAGATTCCGCACGCCGCAATCACGACAGATATCATCGTGGGCTTCCCAGGCGAGACCGAGGAAGACTTCCAAGACACCATGGAGCTTGTGCGTCGCGCTCGTTTCGCCTCGGCCTTTACCTTCCAGTACTCCCCGCGTCCGGGAACCCCGGCTGCGGAAATGGAGGACCAGATTCCCAAGGAGATCGTCCAGGATCGTTTCGAGCGTCTCGTCGCCCTGCAAGATAGCATCCAGGCCGAGGAAAACAAGAAGCTCATCGGCACGGATGTGGAGCTTTTGGTGCAGGCCGAAGGCGGCCGCAAAAACGATGAAACCCACCGCATGACCGGCCGTGCGCGCGATGGCCGCCTGGTGCATTTCACCCCGGTTGACTCTGACGGCACGGATATTTCGGCGGAGATTCGCCCGGGCGATGTGGTGCATACCCAGGTCACCGGTGCGGGCTCTTTCTTTTTGCTTGCCGACGCCGCCGTTACCTCACACACCCGCACCAAGGCCGGCGACATGTCTGCTGCCGGCGAAACGCCTACCACGGCACCTATCGGCGTCGGTCTGGGATTGCCGTCGATTGGCAAGCCCGCGGCGACCGAATCCGGCGATTCCTGCGGTTGCTAGCAGGGGAGTAGGCTAGGGAGCCATGACTGAGGAACATTCGACCACCGCAGCCCACAATGCAGCTAACGCTGAGCGTAGAGCAGCACAAACAATGGACCTCGGCGGTCACAAGGTCACGCTGTGTATTGCAGTGGTTGCCTATATTCTCTATCTGATTTTGCCCTACGCAGGTTCAGCACATGGTTGGGAGGCATTGACGTTCGGTACCACCTCAAGTGGCGTCAGGATTTCCATCATGGAAACCGTCTCCGCGTGGCTCGCGCTCATTGGGCTGGGCATTCTTACTCCGGTGACACTGTTCACCCGCCGCGCCACGCCTGGGCTGATTGCATGGATGCTGGTGACGGTGTCTTTCTTTGCCAACCTATGGGGCTTCTGGTTCCGTGGTTCTACCGCCGACGGCGCTTCGCTGGGAATGTGGGTAGGAATGCTGGCTACCTTCCTAGCATTTCTGGCCTATAGCATGGTGGCGCTGCGCCGCAGCCCAGAGCAGAAGGCTGCCGAAGCCCGCGTGCGCGCCACCGCCGGACAGCTCGATGAGGTGGGTGAATTCCAATCGAGGATTGACGCGGCACCGCAGCGGGAGCCACTGGAAGACAATCGCCGCAAGCAAGCCGCCGAACGCCACCGCGCCCAGCGCGGCGAGCAGTAAGCCTACCGCCACTAGTCCCGCAGCCGCAATTCCCACGCAGAAGAGCGGGAAAGTTCCCGGGCGCCCAGGCTGCGGTAAATGGCATTCATTGCCGCGTCCTTGGCGGCAACGGAACTATAGCAGCGCCGTACCCGCGGCCAATAGCCTGCCACCTCATGCAGCGCTGTGAGCTTGGCTAGCTGCGCAAGTCCGCGGCGGCGGTGCGGGCGATCGGTCACAGTCAGAGTCCACTCGCATACTTCAGGATTCGCGTCCTCGTGCCGAGCCATTTCGGTTAGCGCGAGAATGCTCCCATCCTCGGCGGTAAGTGCGATAAGAAGCGTGTGCCCGCGACGAGAGCGCAGGCGGCTGTGCGCTTCGCGCAATCGAGCACGCGTCCACACGATGGGCTCCACCGTCAAATCACCAGTTTCCGCGTCAGCGGAAGCTAGGCTAAGCAGCCGCATGACCTCGTCGAGGTAGTCCTCAGGGATGTCGTAATCCGGCCAGACTCGGGCCGTGATTCCCGCTGGGAGCAGTGCTGCGACCGGGCTTTCGGGGATGTCCATCACCAGCTGGTGCTCCGCATGCCTTTGCGTAAATCCCAACTCGCGGTAGATGCTGCCCATAGCGTCGTAGTCTGGATCCGCGCCCGGCGGGTTCAATAATCCCACGTGCGCTACGGTGCGGCCGAGCTGCCGGGCCAGCTCCAGCGCCTTCGTACCCATCCACTCGGCAACCTTGCGCCCTTCCTCATCGAGCTGCTCGCCGGGCAGAGGCAGGTCGCACAGCACGCATTCAATTTCAGCGGCCTCGCGCTCCTCCAAAAGCGGCAGGCTAATGTGGATGAACCCGAGGTAATCCAGCTCCGGGCTCGGTTCCACCGAGGGGATGAGCGGCAGTCCCAGCTCGGAAACCTCACCAAGGGTGGAGTCGCCGTCCACTACGGCAAAAAGATGGGTCTGCGATTCGCTAGAACCCTGCAGACGCTGTACCACACGGCCCGGCGACGTCGATGCCGCGGCATCGCCGCTGGCTTCTTGGGCTGCCAAGTTGGCCCAAAAGACGAAGCTGCGAATACAGTCCGCAGGTTCGCTGGGCTGGGTGTGAGCGGTAGGCGAGTGCGCCGGCCGCGGTGGCCGCGCAATGTGGACGAGGTGCACTACTTGTCATTGACGGCGTTAGCGGCGGCGTCGGCAAAAGCCTGCCACTGCTCGGCCTGCGCACGCAGTTCAGCGGCCTTTTTCGCATTGCCCTTGGCCTCAGCTGCCTCGGCTTGGGAGTTAAACTCATCGACCTTAGCCTGGAACTGCGCCACGCGTGCTTGCGCTTCTGGGTCGGTGCGGCGCCACTCGGACTTTTCTGCGTCAGCGACGCGCTGCTCCAGCGCCTCAATCTTGGACTCGTACTCGCGCACCTGCTTGCGGGGAACGAAGCCAATTTCTTCCCACTTTTCCTGCAGCTCGCGCAGCTTGGCCTTCGCACCCTCGATGCCCTTGGACGGGTCGATCTGCTCGTCGTATTCCGCGATCAAGGCGTCCTTGGCCTTGGCATTTTCTGCAAACTCGCGGTCGCGCTCGTCATTGACGGCATTGCGGGCATTGAAGAACTTGTCCTGGGCGGCGCGGAAGCGGGCCCAGAGCTTATCGTCCACGTCGCGCGGGGCGCGGCCGGCAGCCTTCCACTCAGTCATCAAATCGCGGTAGGCACGGGCGGTGGGGCCCCACTCGGTGGAATCCTGGATAGCCTCGGCGCGCTCGACCAGTTCTTCCTTCTTCTTGCGGGCAACCGCACGGGCGCGGTCCAGCTCGGCAAAGTGGGAGCCACGACGGCGGTTGAAGGAGTCGCGGGCGCGGGAGTAGCGCTTCCACAGGGAATCATCGGTCTTGCGATCAATGCCCTTAATCTGCTTCCACTCTTCTAAAATGGCGCGGATGCGGTCACCAGCGGCCTTCCATTCGGTGGAATTTTCTGCGATGTCTTCTGCTTCCGCCGCCAGCTTCTCCTTGGCAGCAATAGCTTCCTCGCGGCGGCGCTCCTTATCGGCCTGCGCCTGCTCACCGGCTTCTACCGAGTGCTCAATGACGGCAACAAGGCGGCGGTCAAGTGCTGCGATATCACCGATGACCGCAGCGGTAGGCAGGGTGTCGCGCAGTTGCGCTGCGGTCTTCTTGATGCCAGCGGCCTCGCTGGGGTTGGCGCGCAGGCGCGCCTCGAGCAGTTCAATTTCGGTGGAGAGGTCGTCGTAGCGCGCGCCGTAGTGCTTTAGGCCCTCCTCGGGGGTGCCGGCCTGCCATTCGCCAATCTTGCGTTCGCCCTCCGGAGCGGAAACGAAGACGGAACCATCCGCGTCGACGCGGCCCCACTTGGCCGGGTCATTCTTGCTGGGTGTCTGGACTGGAACAGGCTTTGCGGTGGGACGAGGGCCCTTCTTGGGCATGGAACCTGGGGTAGGGATGGGAGACATGACAAGCCCTCCTATGCATAGATCGCCGCGCGTCACGGCTGCCGAATAAAATCACTGGATACATTACCGCGAATATCCCGCGCGTGCCCAGATTCTATTTAATTACCTCCACTTGGGTAGATAGTATGGAGGAATAATGTTCAATCTCATGGTAATGCCTGCGTCACCGGCGCTGGCCGTGGAGCTTTCCGCCAATGACGCTGCTTCCCGCGCCCTGCTTGCCGCTGCCCGTACGCTCGCAGTGGAGGCTGCAGCCGCTGGAATAGTGGAAGTAGATATCGTCGGCAGCCAGGATAAGCGCTGGTATACCGCCCATTCCGGAAGCTTACGGGCCTGGGGTGCGGCCACTGACCTGGGCGGCGGCAACTTCCTTCCGGAGATCATGGCTCGGTACGTGCTGCACAGCGTGCCGCAGCTTCACGCCCGCGCTAGCCGGGAGCACATTGGCCAGCCGGATCCGGCGGCGCTCACCATCGTCGTGGCAGATGGCAGCGCGGGCCTGACCGAGCGCGCCCCCTTGGCGCTCGTTCCCGGTGCCCAGGAAGCGCACGAGTGGTGCGAGGAGGTGCTCATGGGGGCGTCGGCAAGCAAGGCAGGCGAATGGCTGTCCCAGCGCGGTGTGGTAGAGCCCGCGCTGTGGGAGGAGTTAGCAGGACTACAACCAAAGAAGGCGCAATTGCTGGCCACCGACGCCACCCTGGGGGTTGGCCGCTACGTTGCAGGGTGGGAGGTCTAATGCGCCCGATAGCAGTGTTTGGCCCCACCGCCTCCGGCAAATCTGCGCTGGGCTTGGCGCTGGCGCAGGAGCTGGACGGTGAGGTGGTCAACGTCGATTCCATGCAGCTCTACCGCGGTATGGACATTGGCACCGCCAAGCTCACCCCGGCCGAGCGCGAGGGAATCCCGCACCACCAGCTCGATGTGTGGGACGTGACCGAGACCGCTTCTGTGGCGCGCTACCAGCGCGATGCCATCGCGGACGTGAAAGGCATCATGGCCCGCGGCAAGACGCCAATCCTAGTCGGCGGCTCCATGCTTTATGCCCAAGCGCTGGTCGATGACTGGCAGTTCCCACCCACCGACCCCGCCGTCCGCGCCAAGTATGAGGCCCGGCGCGTAGAAATCGGTACCGATGCCCTGCATGAGGAGCTGGCGCAGGTGGATCCGGCCGCGGCCGCCATCATTGAAGATAAGGACCCACGGCGCACCGTGCGTGCCTTGGAGGTCATCGAACTGACCGGTAAACCTTATAAGGCTAGTCAGCCGCCGAAGGACGCCCCGCCGCGGTGGGGCACCCGTTTGCTCGGCCTGCGCACCACCGCAGACTGGCTTAATCCGCGCATCGAGTTGCGCACGCGCCTGATGTTTGAGCGTGGGCTCATCGAGGAGGTCGAGCGCCTCCAAGCCCAAGGCTTGGTTGCCGATTCCACGGCCGGGCGCGCCATTGGCTATGCGCAGGTATTCCAAGCCCAGCGTGGCGAACTTACGTGGGATGAGGCCGTCGAGCGCACTATTACCGGGACACGGCGCTACGTGCGCCGCCAACGTTCCTGGTTCAACCGCGATAAGCGCATCATGTGGTTGGATGCCGCGGGCGATACGCCCGCCCAGGCGCTGCGCGCGCTAGGGTAGGGAGCATGAAATTTGCCAAGGGTCATGGAACTGAGAACGACTTCGTCATCGTCGAAGACCACGCGGCCACCACGCCGCTTGCCCCCGAGCGCGTAGCGGCGCTGTGCGATCGCCGCGCGGGTATCGGCGGCGACGGATTGCTGCGCGTCGTGCGCGCCGAGGCCTTGCTCGCGGCTGGGGAAATCGAGTCGCTGGCCGAGGGCATCGCGCCCACTGACTGGTTCATGGATTATCGCAACGCTGACGGCTCTGTGGCCGAGATGTGCGGAAACGGCACCCGCGTTTTCGCCCACTGGCTGCGCTCGCGCGGCCTCGTGGAAGAAGACGAGTTCACCATCGGCACCCGCGCCGGCGCCAAGCGCGTGACGGTGCACTCGTGTGATGCGCATGCGGCTGAGGTCACCGTGGAGATGGGACCGGCCGAAGTAACGGGTGTATCCACCGCGTCTATGGCCGGGGAGAGCTACGCCGGTCTAGGCGTTGACATGGGCAATCCGCACCTCGCGGCCGTGGTGCCGGGACTGGACGCCGAGGGCCTTGCAGCCAAGACTTTCGAGCAGCCCATCATTGATGATTCTTTCTTCCCCGCCGGCGTGAATGTTGAGGTCGTGACCCCGCTGCGTGATGGCCACGTGCACATGCGCGTCTTTGAGCGCGGGGTAGGAGAGACCCGCTCCTGCGGCACCGGCACCGTGGCGGCCGCGACCGCCGCGCTTGCCGACGCCGCCGTTGACCACACCACCACCCCTCACGGCACCGTGCGCGTACACGTCCCCGGCGGGGAAGTGACAGTGGACATCTACGAGGGCGGCTCGCGCCTGACCGGCCCGTCCGCGATCGTCGCCACCGGCGAGACCTCCCTTTAGACCGCGTCGGGCCCGACGCGCGCGGAGCGCGGTACACGGTGAGTGCTTAGGCGCTGCGTCCTTCGCCTTCCTCTTCCTCGAATGCTTGCTCTTCGAGGGCTTGGCGGCGCAGGGCGCGATTTTTTACTTCGTTCTTTTCATACTTCGGCCCGAGCGCAAAAGCGGCGCGGCGGGCCGATAGCCATGTTTCCTTGAGCTCGCGAGCCCGTCCATCGGTCACCTTGAGCAAGGACTCCAGCTCGTTGGTGCTGACCTCTTCCGAGTTGACGCGTAGGTTCAGCCGGCGCAGAAACCGTCGGGAGCCCGAAATCTCATAGTGGAAGGCTTCGATGGTGGGGTCGGAGCAATCCAGATCTAAAAGCGCCGGCCGGTAAAGCGTGCGGTCCGCGATCTTTTCGGCCGCCTCGGAGGACCGGAAGTCTTCGTATTCGGCCAAGACGTCCTGAATATCTTCGGCAGAGAGCCGAATAGAGCTGCGCAGCGCCGCCTGCTCCGAGGCATCCGGCCGAGCGTGGAGCATGAGCAGTGCTGCCGCGATGAGTAGTGCCGCGATGAAAACCCCGGGGAGTTTTAGGGTTGCCACAACTGCCACTGATCCGACTAGGATCAGCGCGAGAACCAATACACGCCGGTTCCTCGCATTTTCCGGGAAAGGCATCCACACAGCTATTCCACCAGACCTTTGCGTCAGCTCTTAGTGGCCGCCGCAGCCACAGCCTCCGGAACCACAACCGCAGCCAGCGCCATCGCCGCAGCCACCGCTGGGCATTTCAATAGAAGCCGTCAGCAGGGCGGTGCCGGCCACGATAGAGTCCTTGGCGGGCAGCTCGTCGCTGCCCGCAGGCAGGCAGAGATCGAAGGGGAAGAGGCCATCCATCACGAGGTGGGCGAATTTCTCGCCGGTGAGCTCATTGGTACGCCACTCGGATTCCATGACGCGCGCCGCAAAGGTAGCGGCCGGGGTAGGAACCTCCGCGCCAGAACCGGAGGAAATTACCTTCGCCCCCGCGGACTCAAAGAGCGCCGGGAATTCGCCCTCGGCCGCCTCATAGGCATCGGCAGACTCGTAGGTGCGGATATCGAGGCCCATGGCGGTGAGGGAGATTTGCTGCCACTGCTGCAAGGGTTCGTCGGCAAGCAAAGGCCCCTGCGCCAAGTTCGCGGTGGCCTGGGCGATGGTGGTGCCGAAAGGATCGATGATCTCCAGCAGGGCGAGAACATCGTTGACCATTTCCACGTGGGCGAATCCCTGCGTAACGGCATTGAAGCCGATGAAGGTAGCAAAAGGCTCCACCGCGAGAATATTGAGCTGCGCGCCTGATGGATCGGTGAACTGGATCAGCTGACCACCGCGTACCTCACCGGTAACGGCCAAGCGATCGCTCGCGATAGCGGCCTCGACGGCATCCTGCCAGCGTTCGAAATTGAGGCCAATCGCCTGCATCTCGGTATTTTGCTGCGCCCCAGTGTCCTTAACGTTCATGCCCGCCATTGTATCGCCTTGTGCAGCCAGCTAAGAATCCGCAATTCCCGCTTTTGGCCGCAACGTGCCAAAATGAATGGTAGTATGACCGAATTTTCCCAGCACAATAACGACGATCTCCTCGCCCGCGCGTTCCGCGATAACGACGCCCCTACCGCACCACAGGCGACGCCCACCACCGGTGACCTTGACCTGGCAGAGCGCAACGCCTTCCGCCGCGTCACCCGTGAGACCACCATCCGCGCCGAGGACACCACCGATGGCTATGAGGTGGAGTACCGTAAGCTGCGCCTCGAGCGCGTCATCTTGGTTGGCGTGTGGACTGAGGGCACCGTGGCCGAGGTGGAAGCCACCATGGACGAGCTCGCGGCGCTGACCGAGACCGCCGGCGCCGAAGTAGTAGAGATGATCTACCAAAAGCGCGATAAGCCTGACTCCGGCACCTTCATTGGCTCCGGCAAGGTCAAGGAATTGCGCGATATCGTTGAGTCCACCGGCGCCGATACCGTGGTATGCGATGGCGAGCTCAACCCCGGCCAGCTCACCGCTCTCGAGCGCGCGCTTAACACCAAGGTCATTGACCGCACGATGCTCATCCTTGACATCTTTGCCCAGCACGCCAAGTCCAAAGAGGGCAAGGCGCAGGTCTCCTTGGCACAGCTGGAATACCTCTACACCCATACCCGTGGTTGGGGCGGCAACCTTTCGCGCCAGGCGGGCGGCCGCGCCGGCTCCAACGGCGGCGTCGGCCTGCGTGGTCCCGGTGAAACCAAGATTGAGACGGACCGCCGCCGCATCCGCACGGAGATGGCCCGGCTGCGCAAGGAGCTGCGCGCTATGAAGACCGCCCGTGAGGTCAAGCGTTCCAAGCGCCAGCGCTCGACCATCGCGCAGATAGCCATTGCCGGCTACACCAACGCCGGAAAGTCCTCGCTCATTAACGCCATGACCGGCGCCGGCGTGCTGGTGGAGGACGCACTCTTTGCCACGTTGGACCCCACCACTCGCCGTGCCACGCTTGCCGACGGCCGCCAGGTCGTCTTCACCGACACCGTCGGCTTTGTCCGCCACCTGCCCACGCAGCTGGTCGAAGCCTTCAAATCCACCCTGGAAGAGGTGCTGGCCGCCGATATCATGTTGCACGTGGTCGATGGCTCTGACCCATTCCCGCTCAAGCAGATTGAGGCCGTCAACCAGGTCATCTATGACATTGTGTCCGAAACCGGCGAGCAGGCCCCGCCCGAGATCATCGTGATCAATAAGATCGACCAGGCCGACCCGCTGGTGCTCGCCGAGCTGCGCCACGTACTCGACCATGAGGACGTCGTCTACGTATCCGCGCGCACGAGCGAGGGAATCGACGAGCTTACTGCGCGCGTGGAGCTCTTCCTCAACTCCCGCGATAGCCACGTCAAGCTGCAGGTTCCCTTCACCCGCGGCGATGTGGTGGCCCGCGTACACGCCGAGGGCACGGTGCGCCACGAGGAGTACACGGCCGATGGCACGCTTGTCGACGTCCGCCTTCCCGCGCCCACCGCCCGCGAACTTGCCGAATTCATCGTGGAGGAAGTTTCCTAAAACCAGCCTGGGTGATCCATAATTAAGGCTCGTGAGCTTAAAAGGTTGGACCGTCCACGGAGACGGTAAAAGGATTGCACCGGGCGCGGTCGTAGCGCCGGAAGAACGACTCAGCTGGGGCCGAACCATCGGCATCGGAATGCAGCACGTGGTGGCCATGTTCGGCGCTACGCTGTTGGTTCCTACCCTGACCGGATTCCCCGTCAATACGACGCTGCTCTTTTCCGGCCTCGGCACCATTTTGTTCCTGCTTATCACGCGCAACCGGTTGCCGTCTTACCTCGGCTCCTCGTTTGCATTCATCGCACCGCTTTCGGCGTCGCAGCAGTACGGTATCGCCGCGCAGGCGGGCTCCATTTTGGTCACCGGCCTCGTCTTGGCTGCGGTGGGTGTGGCAGTCAAAATCGCCGGCCGCCGCGTGCTTGAT
Organism: Corynebacterium sp. MSK158; assembly: GCF_030229085.1. Classification (NCBI taxonomy): domain Bacteria; kingdom Bacillati; phylum Actinomycetota; class Actinomycetes; order Mycobacteriales; family Corynebacteriaceae; genus Corynebacterium; species Corynebacterium sp. MSK158. Next base: position 89,308 of record NZ_JASPHJ010000003.1, on the reverse strand, counting down.
GCCGTCATGCCGCCGGCCGTCACCGGTGCAATCGTGGCCCTCATCGGCCTGAACCTAGCGCCGAATGCGGCCGAGAACTTCGCCTCCCAACCGCTCGTGGCCGCCGTGACGCTACTCGTCATCTTGCTGGCCACCGTCGCCGGCCGCGGTATGGTCTCGCGCCTATCCATCCTGCTCGGCGTGGTCGTCGGCTGGGTCTTCGCTGCGCTGACCGGCAACCTCGGCGATGACGCCGTCGCGGCCATCGATGCCGCCCCGTGGGTAGGCCTGCCGGAATTCCACGCGCCTTCTTTCAACGTCTCCGCCATTGCCGTGGCGCTTCCAGTGCTGGTGGTACTCATCGCGGAAAACGTCGGCCACGTCAAGGCCGTCTCCGAGATGACCAAGCGCGATCTCGATGACCTGGCTGGTGACGCGCTGATCGCCGATGGCCTTGCGTCCACCCTTGCTGGCGGCTTCGGCGGCTCCGGTACCACGACCTACGCCGAAAATATCGGCGTGATGGCCGCAACCCGTGTATATTCCACCGCGGCCTACTGGGTGGCGGCCTTTACCGCCATCCTTTTGGCCTTCGTGCCGAAGTTTGGTGCGCTGATTTTCACCATCCCGACCGGCGTTCTGGGCGGCGCCTGCATCGTGCTGTATGGACTCATCGGCATGCTGGGCGTGCGGATCTGGATGGATAATAAGGTTAATTTCAATAACCCGGTCAACCTGACCGCGGCCGCGGTGGCGCTTATCGCGGGCATCGGCAACCTGACCCTCACCGTGGGTGGGGTTTCCCTCGAAGGCATTGCGTGGGGCTCGGTAGGCATCATCGTGGCCTATCCGATTATGAAAAAGCTTTACGATTCCGTCGGTGAGGGTCACGGCGCTAAGTACTAATTTTCAACCTGTGGATAACTGCCCGTCGCGCGCCCGCGGCGGGCAGTGTTGTTGACGGACCAACGCGGGTTATCCACAGCGCGCCGGTATGCGGCTCGCTTAGGCGTGCGGGGTCTATTTAACTTAGCGGCATGACCGCATTGGACGCATACCTAAACGCAGTGAACGCCGGCATGGACATTGTCGCCGCCGTTCAAGGGTTTAGCGATCGCGAGCTCATCGCACGGGGCGCCTCTGACATAGCCGCGCGCGACCTGCTGCGTCTATGCGATACCTACTTCGGCCGGTGCGGCTTTGCTGCCAAACAGCGAGCGGCGCGGCAGACTAGGCATTCCCTCGACGTGTTACTGCTGATTGAAAAATACGCCTTGCGCTTGCCGACGCAGCGCGACGCCTGGACCCTACGCACCGAGCTGTGTGCCTTTCGCGGCAGCGCCACCGCCCTGGAAAAGCGTGCCCGCGCTTTGGTACGCGAACTGCGACCGCGCCGCGCGCCCGAAAAGGGAGTGCGCATTACCCGCCGCTCCGGCGGTCCTTGGTCACTGACTATTACCGGGGATTCAGCCGATGTGGCGGATATGCACGCTGCATTGGATGCCAATAAGCCCCTGGAATCTGCCAAAGACCTCTTCTTTGGCAAGGCGGATGCGACGCGGCCGACGGTGACGACTCAGGTGGTTCTCACCCTTGACGAGCTCGACCGAATAGTCGACGGAGGCGGCGAGGAAATCACCCTCCAACTCACCAACGGCGCTCGAATCACCGGGGCGGAGCTTGTCGCGCGGACACTGAGCGACCACGGCTATGTCACGCTCGTTCATCCCCACGAGGGGCCGGTTAACCTCTACCGGACCTCGCGCGTGGCCAACGACAAGCAGCGGCTCATGGCGGCTGCGGTCAACCCGGTATGCCCGTGGGAGAGCTGTAACTATCCCGCCGACAAGTGCCAGATTCACCACCTCAAAGCCTGGAAGCATGGCGGTGAGACCAACGCTGCGAACCTAGTAGGTGGATTGGTGTACAACTATCTATATGACCACAAAGACCACCACCACAACGCTGCCCGCCGGTATCTACGTGCGCATTTCCCTAGACAAGCACGACGGTGCAGGTGTTGAGCGCCAAGAAGAAATGTGCCGTCAATTGGCCGCCGAGCACGGCCTTGAGGTAACACGGGTGTATTCCGATAACTCAATTTCTGCTTACTCGGGAAAGACGCGCCCCGGCTTTATTGACCTTGTAGCCGACGTCAAGGCCCGCAAGATTGGCGCGGTGCTATCGTTCGCACCCGACCGCATTAGCCGCAACGTGAGCGAATACGGACTATTCAAGGCCACCCTCAAAAACACGCATTGCCGCCTTATCTATGTCAATGGCGGCGAGCAGGCCCTAGACGACCCCAACGCCGACCTTATTAGCACGATGTTGTCGGGCGTGAGCCAGTGGGAGAGTGCGATTAAGTCCACCCGCGTAGCCGCCGCCTTTGCACAGCACCGCAGCCGTGGGGACTATCCCACCAAGCCGAACCGGCTGTTTGGATACACCCGCAGCGGTGAGCCTCACCCCACCGAGGCGCCCCTTGTACGAGACGCGGCAACCCGTATCTTGGCAGGGGAGTCACTACGCCGCATTGCCCGTGAATGGGAGGAAAAGGGCGTTACCACCACCAGCGGCGGCCGCCCCAATGCACAGAACTTACGCAAGAGCTTGCTAACGCCAACAATGGGCGGGTTTACCCATTACGGGTTAAAGAAAAAGGATTACACCGCCGCCGAGTGGGAGAAGTTGAGCGCGTGGGACAAGCTCGGAATTATAGGCCGCGGCAATTGGGAGCCGGTGCTCGACCCCGAGGTATGGCAGGCATTGTGGGCACACTTGACCAACCCGGCACGCAAGACCAACCGTGTAGGCAACGCCCCGCAACACTTGCTTAGCGGAATTGCGCTGTGTGGACATTGTGGCGCGCCCATGTATTGCCGTAACAAGTGGTACAAGAAAAAGGCCGAGGAAGAACCCAAGCGTATCTATTGGTGCAAGTCCACCGGCGGCGGTCACCCCACCCGCATTGCCGACCCGCTGGAGCGCTATATTACCGACCTTGTGCTTGCCCGGCTTCACCAAGCAGACATTGTGGGCGAGCTTGCCGCCGGTGTGGATACAGATCGCCGGGCAGAGTTGACCACCACACGCGATATGGTGCGAGGCCGTATAGCTGACCTTGAGCAACAGGCCACGCTAGGAAACGTGGGCATGGACCAGTTCGGCCGTATGAACAAAGCGTTAACAGACCAGCTTGAGGCTATCGACGCCGAGCTTGTAGAGCTGGCAGGCGCGGGCGGTGTCCTCTCCGAGGTAGCCGGGGTTGCCGATGTTCGCGCATGGTGGGTTACAGCCACACTCGAGCTAAAGCGCGAACTTATCCGAGCGCTAATGACCATCACCATAGAGCACACCGGCGGCCCGCAATCTAAGTTCAATCCAAAGTTTGTCACCGTAGATTGGAAGGTGTAGCCATGGCCTCTCGCGTACTGAAAATTAAATGTAAGTGTCGGCCTACGCCACAGGGGGCGCCGCGGCCGGTATCCAACCTCATGTGGCTCAAACAATCTGCCCACGCTAATCGCTACATGGCACCGGCTTTCGACCGGCAGGTGCGTAACGCTGTGGTGACCGAATCGGGACAACCGGGCGAGCCTATAGGCGAGCACGTTTTTACCGTGGAATGCACCAAGTGCCGCCGCGTGCACACGGTAAAGTTCGCACAGCTCGTTGAGTGGTGGGGCGATTATCTCAGTGGGGGCACCCCCTCGGTTGAGCTTTAAGCGCCTATCGCTTATACTTAAAACACAACTTTATCGGCGTGGTTGCCAAACGAGCCTTTACCAGCGTCAATGCTAGGTAAACGGTATTCACCACACTAAGCCGCGGGGAGCCTCCATACCCTGCCTAAACGGCGGCCTTATAACCTCTCTCCCGAGAGAGGTGTGAAAGGTATGCCGAAAATGGCCCCCAAAGAATCACAAGCTATTCAACGCCGGATTGGACGCCTCAACGCGCTCAAGCGATGGCACCCCGAGCAAGACACCACGGAGCTAGAACAAGACCTAGCCGCGTGCCGTATCAGTGAATACGCCCACAAGGTCATGGCCGACGCGCCCGCCCTCGCCCAAGCTCACATTGACGATGTAGCCGCCATTTTGTCTAAGGCGGGTGCATAAGCCATGACCGAACCTAATTTCTTTCAAGGCATGACCGCCGCGCAACAGGTTTACGTATTGGGTGACTTACTAAACGTTGCGAGCGGCGACCGGAATGACAACAAACGCGGCGACAATGTCGTGTTTGAAATTGTCAACGTATTGAAGCGGTTTGAGGTACCCCTTGCATACGTCGGGGAAAAGACCCTAGCCAATGGCCGTGTAAAACACCTCGTTGTGGTCACCGACCCGGCCGACCGTGAGCAGTGGGTTACCCGCGTGTTTGTTGAGGCCACCCGCGGCGCTGACGACACGACCCGCAAGTTCCGTGTCACCCTCAAGTCTGACGTTCCCCCGCCGTTCACCGGACGAAATGAGGTAACGCGGCATTACAACGACGTAGATGACTTTAAGCGCGCATTGCTTACCATTGCCCTTATCGCCAAGAGCAACCCCGGCCGCCCGGTGGCGTGGGCCGACGTCAAGAAGATCATTAGGGTTACAGGGTTGCGCATGGCCAATGCCCCTTGGACTGATGACAAGGCGGGTGCATAAGACATGACCGCCCCCGCAATGACGCCTACGCAACGCGCGGAATATATCCGTCTTTCTTTCGCCACGGTGGACACTCTCAAGGCTGCCCACGAGGCACGCCGCGCGCCTGCACTAAGCCCCGAGCGCCTAGACCGTCTAACGTCCATCTACCGGGCTAATAAGGCGGTGGTCTAGGTGACCGAGCTTATTCCGCTGTATCTCATGCCCGGCACCTACGTCACGACCCACGACGGCACGGGTATAGGTTTCGACCGCTTTAAGGTGCTAGGCAAGTCCGATGGAACTTATCGCGCTATTGGCCTTGAGCTGCCAACGCAGTGTGGTTATGGAGACGTACGCCGCTGGCTTGGCGGCCGCCGGTTCAAAGGCCACAAGTGGGAACACAACCCCGAGTTTCCCAATCGTTTACCCAACGTTAACCCGGTGGTTACGCCGCGAGGCACGTGGCGCCCCGTTGGCTACCTCACCACCCCGCGAGAGGCCAAGCGCCGAGGCGGGCGCCCCATAAACGAGCACACGCCAACCATGTTTAGCCCGGCCGCCCTAGACGTGGTGCAGATCATTAACCAGCAAGAGCGCATGGAAAAGACCCCCGCCGAAAGGACTCACAGCGAGGGCCACCATGCCACCACCAACAACAAAGAAAGTGACAATTACTATGGTAACCCATAATTCCGAGTCCACACAGTCCGCACAGCACGGCAAAGTGCGAAAGCTCACCAAGCAAGAGCGTCAATCACTCAACGACAAGTACAGTAGAGACCTCAACGAGACGCTTAAGAGACTCGGGTTTGAGAGTCGAACCGATGTACTTGACGACGGCACCTATCGCAACGCCCTAGTCGCTCCCGGCGGCGATGAACAGGTGCTATGCCAAAGTTTGTACGGTGGCTATGACGTGCTTTCTCCCGTTGGCTTTACCAACGCCAAAACCGGTGAGGTTGTACGTTTCAAGGCCGGGGAACACGTGGACGCCATAGAGCTTTACGCCGGTGTGCGTGGTATGACTCCCGACGAATACGGGCGCGTTCTACTAGACAACGAACTTGCACGTGAGCGTGTTGAGGCCACCAAGCGTGAGCGGGCGCGTCTTGAGGCGCGTGAGGCCGCCGAGCAAGAGCGCATTGAACAACGCGCCCTACGCCTAGGAATTACACCCGGCGACGGTTGGCAGGGAAACGAGGACGCTTACAACGACGTGCTCGCCATGCTTGACAACGGTACTTTGGAGCCGCCGACTGCCGATCTTGTTTACCGTAACGACAATGTTGGTATGTTCTACCCCGGCTGCACGCACACGGTCTTTGGCGAACCCGGCGTCGGTAAATCATGGGTTGCCCAATTTTCCTGTGCCGAGCAACTCAAGCGCGGCGGGCACGTTCTGTACCTAGACTACGAAAGTAACTTTAGGCAGGTAGCGCAGCGCCTTTACAACCTCGGTGTGCCCGTTGCCGCCATGCGTGAGCGCTTGACCTACCGCGGCGCAACGGGCGACCCGGCTAACCCCGGCGCCACATTGGAGCACCCCCACACGCCCACGACGGCAACACCATGGCCGAGGCCATTTACACCAAGTTCACCGAGCTTATTGGCGCGCACCCTTACACGCTGGCCGTTATCGACGGCGTGGCAAGTGCCATGAGCGCGGGCGGGTATGACAACAACAGCAATGACGACGCGGTATCTTTTTGCCGCGAACTTCCCGAGTTTATAGCGGACCATAGCGGGGCGGCGGTGCTCATGGTTGACCACGTGACCAAGGCAGTGGGAAACAGACGTTACGCCATGGGCGCGGGGCAAAAGCTGGCACGTGTCACCGGCGCGTCGTTTCGTGCCGACGCTATCGACACCGACAGCCCCGACGAACACCGGCTTGCCTTGTACGTCACCAAAGACCGCAACGACGCCGTTGTGTCGAAAACTGACCTTACGCCCGACGGTCACTTTTTCGGACACTTCACATGGCAACGTGGCAACGCGTTTAGCAAGAACGACAACGCTATATTGGCGGGAATCGAAAACCCGGCCACAGCTCAAGCGTGGGAGAAGCGAGAGACCGCCAAGGTTCTTGCTGCCGAAGCGGGCGACATTGACCAAGCCGTTAACGCGGCCGGGCTTAGCCAACCGGAAACTATAGCGGTGTTGCTGGCACACCTCGGCCAAGGTGAGGCCATGACAACCAAGGAACTACGCACACGGCTAAAGGAGGACGCGCCGCAGTTCTTTGACGGCCTCAAGCGCAACTTTACCCAACGCCTTAACAGGGCAAGCGGCGGAAAAGACAAGGCTAAGCCCATCATTGCGCTTGGCGGCAATGGCGCAAGAATCAAAGCCAATACGGACGTTTTCACCGAGGCTATGGCCGGGTTGCTCCACCGCCTACAAGCCCCGGCAGACGACCCCGAGGCCAACCAAGACACCCCCTAGTTTGTCCGCAAAAGTGGTGCACCACGAGGGAGCAGGTGCCCCACTTTTGCACCGGTGCATTTTTGGTACACTTTCGCCCAAGTGCTAGACCACTTGCACCACATTTTACCCCCTATATACGCAGCTCACACCGCTTAACGCTCAATTCAAAACGATGGTGCAGAATAGTGAAAGTGCACAACCCTTTTGACCTAGCAACGCCTTGGTGCAGTGCGCCTTTTAAGGCGCACACCACGGTGCTATGGCGGTGTGGACATGGTGCAAGACAAAGAAAACAGGGGAGTCAAGTCGAGACCAATGAGCCGAGACGAGACGAAACCAAGCAAGGCTGTGGACACCTCAAGGCTGTGGACAACTCATTGCTTCCGCTGTGTGGACATGCCTTACGCCGCGCCCGCGCGTAGTGAGCAACGCCAACGGAAAATGGAAATGTATAAATGGAAACCTCGCGTATAATTTCCATTGGCCTAGTCTCCGGCCCGAGCCGGGGTGGGGGGTGTCTCCCCTCGGCCCCGGCCCCTCTATCTCCCCGGTATACAGACTTTTGTACCGCGTAACCCAAATGCTCGGAACCGATACACAATAAACCCCCTCATGCCGTGAATAAACCATGCATAAAATGGCTGTAGAGCACCAACGCGAAAGGAACAACAGCCGTGACTAGCCCACAGACACCCCGCAAAAAGCGCGATAAGACCAACGCCCCCTATGCCTTTTCCCACTCATGGCGCAAAAAAGTCACCACATGGCGGCGCAAACTTGAGCGCGACCCGGCTTTGGCTGTGTGCTGGTTGTGCGGTGGCGCTATCGACATGAACTTGCCGCCAACGCACGGCCGGGCGTTCACTCTCGACCACCTCGTGCCCCTTAGCCAAGGCGGTGACCTTATGGGAGAGGTAAAACCCGCGCACCGCTCGTGCAACTCCGCTCGTGGCGATGGACGGCGTTCCCGCCGCGGGCCTAATCCACCTACTTTGTTGGATTGGTAAACCACGCCGGGGGGCAAACAGCGCGAAATCAACGCCTCACGGGGCCATAGACGGCCTTTTACGCCTCGGCGGCATAACTTATCCAGCCACGCCCCTACAGGGCGAGAGAGGGGCACACAGCCCGTTTAGCCCAACCGCACGCCGTGACCCGTGTACGAAAGACCGCCGAGAATACCGGCATGACCTGTGCGTTTACTCGATCGAGTAAGCGTGTAAAGGCGGGCACCGGCTCCACTGAACAAACAGACTGGCACCTCGACCGCATGGCCGCCTACCTTGTAGCCATGAACGGCGACCCGAATAAGCCCGAGGTGGCCGCTGCCCAAGCGTATTTTGCCATGCAGACACGCCGCGCCGAGCTTGGTCAACCTCCTGCCAACCCGCCGCGCCCGGCCGCCTAGTACCTCTCCCCGCGGTGCCTGCCTTGGCGCCAGAGCTGTGAAACACCCCCGTTTGCTACCCCCGGTCGTGCCAGCGGTATAAACACAGCCATGTTATTTAACCTTGGACAATGCCGAAAAAGTACCCATTTCCAGCATGAATAGTACCTTTTCTAATTCTTGCCAACGCCGCTAATACGGCTCACAATAAAAGGCAAGGGGCACGCCCCTAATCCCAAACCACATGTGCTTGCACGACCTCCGGTCACTTCTCCCATAGGACTCACTGTCACTATCCAACAACTTGAGTAAAGGACATTGAGCTATGGCTACAGAGCCAATTGCACACTTTTCTAATCGCGTTGCCGCTGTATCGGCCGCGCTAAGCATGACGGGTGCCCGCCCGGCCGCCGCCGAGGCTATGGCACGAGCGGACGAAAAAATTTCCGCCCGCATGGCTGACTTTGACGACCACTACGCCAATAAGGCAAGCGACGACAAGCTAAAGGCCGCGGCCGCCAAGTGGGTGAAGCTCAATAGGGCAAGTTTCAAAGACCTAGACGAGCTCATTCTTTCCCCAACCCCTACCGAGAACACCACCGTTCCTATTTACGTCAATGACGGGTGGGGCGGTAAGTGGAACTATCACGAAGCCTCAACCCCCGAGGCCCGCCGCCTAGCTACAGCGCGCCAGCACGTCTTGAACGGTCTTATTGCAAAATATGACAAGCCTGACTATTCCACCGAGGCGCTAATTGAATCGTGCAAGCCTGACGTGCGTGCATGGTTCGACAATCTGGCAACGGAATACACCGAGGCCGTGGAAGCACTAGACGACAACGCCCGTGAGACCGCCAGCCGCGAGGGCGGTGGCGATGGCGTCGACAAGGCCGTGCTCAACCTAATCGACCCGGCCACCACGCCCGAGGCCACTATCACGACTTATCGCAGGTTTGCCCGGGTATGGAAGTTGGTGGACGACGCCCCGGGGTATGAACTACTAGCCCGCGCCATGGCTTTTAACGATGTAAGCGATACGCCTAACCCCGAGCGTGACGTGCGCGAGCGCTTGGAAGAAATGACTGGCAACCGGGCGCGCTACACTGCCCTGATGTTCGACGCCCACACGTGTGCACTAGACGCGCTTGGCATGAACGCCACTGAGGCGGTGTGCAAGGGGCTTGGACGTATCGCGCCGCTGGCCGACCCGCTTGGCGACGACCTGCCTGAGCTTGAGCACCGCATTAGCGCTATTAGTGCAGTGGGCGCGTGGCTGGACTACCGCGAGCGCACTGTTGGCGACCGCTACCGTGGAAAAGGTCTACACAGCGACGCCGCTCGGTTCGGCATGGCCACCCCCGAGGAATCACTAGCGGCGCTCAAGGAATATAACCCGACGGTGTTTGAGTACACCACCGACAACGCCGACGGCTATGACCTTGACGCGGTAGACGACCCCTACGAGAACTAAATGCCATGGACGGCCTCGACCTGAATGTGTGGCCGTGCCACCCGCACGGCTCATGGCAGAGGGCCTTAGCTCACAAAGCTATGGGGCTACCCGTAGACGACGCGGACGCTAAGGCCCTAGCGGCGTGGGATAGAGAGGGAAAGAACGCCCACGTTAAGCAATCGCGCATAAAACAGCACAGGCAATATGTGGCACGTGTGGCAGCCGCGGCCCGTAGTCATATTGGGCCTCGAGAGGTCGTGGCGTGCCGTGAACTAGCCTGCCGGGTTGCAGAGGCCCCTGACATGCCCTCCCGTGCTGAAGTGGTGGACGTGTTGAAATCACTCAAACCGGGGCGCAGTTATGGCGGTCTTACCAAGCGCTATATCGACAACTTGAGTGGGCACCCCGGCCATTTTTTCGCCCGGCGTGAACGTGACTTTGACATCTTCATTGCACGGCGAAAGGCTTACCGGGCTGAAATTGGCAGGCGGGTCTGTGCCCAATACATCAACGCCGGGCAAGAAAGAGAAAGGAAACACAGCTAATGGCCTACAGAGATGAACTAACCGAGATTGGCGCCCGCGTCTATGGGCGCAGCACCAACACCGAGACCGGACAATTGGGCGCTCGTATTTATGGTCGCTGTGACGAAACAGACTCGGCACAACTAGGCGGCCGTGTCTATGGTCACAATGACGAATTGGACGCCCTCGGCCACCGCGTCTACAACCCCACCCACGGGGAGGTTGTGAGCTACCAACAGGACGACCCCGCCGATGAAGAGGAGTCTCGGCCATGGCGGCTAAATGAGTCACGCCCCGGCCCCGGTGCTCACTACCTCGACGAGGCCGGGCAGGAGGACGACCTCGACGCTATCGGTGCCCGTATCGCACGCGGGGGCAGCGGCGTAGAGGGCATTAAGACCGCCGATAACCGAGACGAGAACTACGACGTCACCGGCACGCGCGGCCTGCCCGGCTTTGATTACTGATAAAATAAGGGCGTAGTTGGTTAGCCAACTATCATGTCAAGACCTCACCGCCCCGGTGCTTACCGTACGAGCACCGGGGCGGTGTTCTATGTCTAGGCGGTGTTCTACGCGGCCTTGAGAGGCGTTAGCCCCTACCCACGTACCACCGGCGCTCGTTCAACGCCTTAAATCGCAAATCTGACCTGCATGTTTGCAGCCCGAGGCGGCGGGGCCGGGCAGGGCAGGTGCTACCCCCTAAAGGGTTTACACTAATCCACCAATTAGCAACCTTGTGACATGCTGTCCCTATCACAACGGCGTCAATGACGATGACCCCAACGCCCCGCCGCGCCGAGGCCGGCTAGCCCGGGTGCGCGGGCAGGTGACGTGGGTGCCACCGTGGGGATAGGTGGCGTCGGAAAGCGAAAAGCTCCCCACCGCAAGGGTGGGGAGCCTAGAGTCGAACAGTTTTAGGGCTTAGGAAGCGTCCAGGTCCTTCTCGATGAGAGCAGCAATCTTTTCCACTGCTTCTTCGTTTTCGGAGGTAACGGTAACCTCATCGCCCTGTTCTGCGCCAAGAGCCATGATCATCAGGGAAGAGGCCGCATCGGTCTCATCCTCATCATCATCGCCGACCAGGTTGAGGAAAATATCCTCATCGAACTCGCCGGCAGCGTCCGCGATAATAGATGCAGGACGTGCGTGCAGGCCTACAGAGGAGCCAACCTTTACAGTCTTGGAAGCCATGGAAAATATCCTTTCTTATGGGGATTTTTACAATCCAGTGTACGAGTGTTTGGTTTATACTGCCACGTTCTGGGCGGCTTCTTCGACGGCCTTGTTAGGCCAGAACTGCTTCATCGCCAGCACCGCCGCAGTGGAGACAACCACGCCGGCCGCGATGGCCACGAGGTAGCCCCAGAACGGGTCGATGGCGAAGAAGACGAACACGCCGCCGTGCGGAGCACGGGAACCGACCGACAGGGCCATCGAAATCGCGCCCGTCACCGCGCCGCCGGCCATCATCGAAGGGATGACGCGGAACGGATCGGCCGCCGCAAACGGGATGGCACCCTCCGAGACGAAGGACAGACCCAGCAGCCAAGCGGACTTGCCGTTCTCCTGCTCGGCCGGTGTAAACAGCGACTTGCGGATAAACGTAGCCAGCGACAGCGCAATTGGTGCGACCATGCCGGACGCCATGACGGCGGCCATGATCTGCATGGAGGATTCGTCGCCGGTAGACAGTCCGGCCGTGGCGAAGAGGTAGGCCGCCTTATTGACTGGGCCGCCCAAGTCGAAGCACATCATCAGGCCGAGAATGATACCCAGCAATACAGCCGAGGAGCCGGACATGGACGACAGCCAATTTTGCAGGCCCTCCATGAGGTTTGCCAGCGGTACGCCGAGTGCCAGGTACATGGCGAGACCGACAACCAACGATGTCAGCAGCGGAATAATGACAACCGGCATGAGCGAGCCTAGCCAACGCGGTACCTTCCAGTTGCCAATCCACATCGCGGTGAAGCCTGCCAGCAGGCCAGTAACTAGGCCGCCGATGAATCCAGCGCCCAAGGTAACTGCGATCGCTCCGCCCGCGAAGCCTGGGGCGATGCCAGGACGGCCGGCGAGAGCGTAAGCGATATAGCCCGACAGCGCAGCGACGATGAAGCCCATTGCCGCTTGGCCTACGGCGAAGAGAACAGCGCCGAGATAGAGCAAGAACCCGGAGCGTTCGAAGTGCATGAGTTCGCCGTCAACGGTCACGTCATGGCCGGGGAGGTTGCCGAGCGAAAACTCCGTCGATAGTGTCTGCCAACCATTTGCCATATCGGCGCCACCGAAAAGGAAGCCGAGGGCGAGCAGCAGACCACCGGCCGCAACGAACGGGACCATATAAGACACGCCGGTCATAATGGCTTGCTGGATGCGCTTGCCCCAACCAAGAGACTTGCCTTCTTCTTCCGCATCGGCGCGGGTAGCAGTGCCGGAGACCTTGTGCGAGTGGGGGTTGTGCGCGGCTGCGATCGCCTCGTCGAGCATCGTGCCAGGTTCATTGATGGCGCGTTTGACGCCAGACTCGATAACCGGCTTGCCGGCGAAGCGTTCGCGGTCGCGCACGCCGACGTCCGTGGCGAAGATGACCGCATCGGCCGCGTCGATCGTGGATTGGGAGACAGGCTCATTATTAGACGAGCCCTGCGTCTCAACAGTCAGAGATACGTCATCACGCTCGGCCGCGGTTTGGGTGAGGGCGTCGGCCGCCATGTAGGTGTGGGCGATGCCGGTGGGGCAGGCGGTGATGGCCACGATGCGGGTGACATCGGCCGAAGGTTCTGCGTTGGTAGGGGGTGCGGCCGAGGGCGCGGCGGCGGAGGGGCCGGCGGCACCGGCATCGGTACCGGTTGCGGCAGTGCCGGCAGCAGCGCCTTGGGCGGCCGGTTCCTCGGCTGGCTTCTTCTTCGGCTTTTCGGCATTGACTACCTCCAGCACAAGCCGAACGATTTCTTCCTTGGTGGGCGCGTTGCGCAGGGACTCGAGGAAGTCCTTGCGCACTAGAGCGCGGGCCAACTTGGACAAAATCTTCAAGTGGGCTTTGCCGCCGCCGGCCGGAGCAGCGATGAGAAAGACCAGCTGGGCGTCACCGTCAGGGCCGGAGAAATCCACGCCGCGGCTCAGGCGGGCGAACGCGAGGGTAGGTTCGGTTACTGCCTCGGAGCGGCAGTGTGGAATGGCGACGCCTCCAGGGACGCCGGTACCGGCCTTGGCTTCGCGGTCGATGGCGGGCTGTGCCAAGCCGGCGATGTCGGTGGCTCGGCCGGTGTCATGGACCAGCGTGGCCAGGTTGGTAATTACGGAGTCAACGCTGTCGCCGAAGTCGGCGTCGAGCGCGACTAGGTCGGTAGTGATGAGGTCGGAAGCCATGATTAGGCACTCCTTAGGCTAGCGATTGTACGAGGGTGTGTGCGATATCGAGTTCTTCTGGGCGAGGGAATTGGGTGCCCTGTTTGGATGCAGCCGCAGTTCCGTAGGCCACCGACTGCGCGAGGCTATCGGCCGGCGACTTACCGGCGGTGCGACCGAGGAGGTATCCGGCGAGCGCGGCGTCACCGGCGCCTACGGTGGATTTCACCGTGGCGGGCGGGGGAGTTGCAGCCCAAGCGCCATCCGCGGTAACCAGCACCGCGCCGGCACTGCCAAGAGTGACGAGTACTTCTGCGATGCCCTGCTTGACGACGTCTCGGGCCGCCCGAACAACCCCTGAGTACTCGCCGTGCGCGGCCTGGTCTTCCAGTTCGCGGCCGTCGGTTCCGGTGAGCTGGCCGAGCTCTAGGCCGTTCGGCTTAATGAGATCCGGCGCAGCAGAATTGAGGTTTTCGCCAATGGCTTGCATTGGGGCATCGGATGTATCGACGGCAATGCGGGCCTGTGGTGCGGCCGAGCGAACCGCGGAGATGAGGTCGCAATACCAATCGGTATCTACGCCACGCGGCAGCGAGCCGGCTAGAACCACCCAGTCGGAGGCAAGGGCGCGGGCGGTGAGCTCGGAGGTAATGGCGTGGGAGTCGGCGTCGGAAAGCGCAGGGCCTGGACCGTTGACCTTGGTGGTAGTGCCATCAGGCTCAGTGATGGTGGTATTGACGCGAACTGCGCCGTCCATGGGGATAGCAGAGGAAGGCAGCCCAGCCGAGTGAATGAGGTTCAGGAAAGAATCGGAGTCGTGGGCCGGGAAAAGAGCCAAGGATTGCTCGCCGGCCAAGTGCACGGCATGGGTGACGTTGACACCCTTGCCGCCAGCAACCTGTGTGACCTCGCTGGCGCGGTGGACATCACCGGAGGTCAATGGCTCTCTGAGCACAAGGGTGGCGTCGATACTGGGATTGGGGGTCAGCGTGAGAATCAAGTCGTCCCTTTCGCAGGTTGTATATTGGGGGCCGAACGCCGTTGGAGAGAACCGTACGGGCATGGCCCGCCCTTAATGTTGATTCTTGTCCGATTGTGTCCGAAAGTCAACAGAATTCCTGTGGTATACATTGCTTTTCTATCCGATTTGTGGTGTTCTGGAAGTTAATAGACCGCTATCTTCGAAGGAAGTACGCTCATGGAAAACGCGTCTGAGTCCACAATCAAAGGAACCGGTGTCGTTGCCGGAGTCGCCTACGCCGAAGCCGTGTGGGTCCGCCCTCGCCCGGCCCTGCCTACCGAGGGAAGCATCGACCCAGAGCAAGCGAGTGATGTTGAATACGACCGCTTCCTTGCGGCCGTAGATACTGTCGCTGGCCGTTTGGAGCAGCGAGCTGCTGCCGCAGAAGGCCAGGCTGCGGAAGTTCTGACCGCAACGGCCGGCATGGTCAAGGACCGTGGCTGGCACAAAGCCGTGCGGAAAAACATCCGCACCGGCCAAGATGCGGAGTTCGCTACTGTCGGCGCCACCGATAAGTTTGTCACCATGTTCGAGGCCGCCGGCGGCGTGATGGCCGAGCGCACCACTGACTTGAAGGACGTGCGCGACCGCGTAATCGCAGAGCTGCGCGGCGAGGACGAGCCGGGGCTGCCGCTCGTAGACGGCGAGGCCGTGCTCTTCGCGGATGACTTGGCTCCGGCCGATACCGCGACGCTGGATACCAAGCACATCAAGGCCCTTGTCACCGAGCTCGGTGGACCTACCAGCCATACGGCCATCATCGCCCGTCAGTTGGATATCCCGTGCATCGTTGCTGTGGGCGCCGCGCTGAGCGATATTGAAAGCGGCACGCTGGTATTCGTCGATGGTGCAGTGGGCGCCGTCACCCTTGGAGCCGACGAAGAGGCGTCCACAAAGGCAGTGGCCGAGTACCGCGAGCGTGCGGCACGCGTTTCCCAATGGCGCGGCCCAGCTGAAACTAAGGACGGCCACCGCGTGCAGCTGCTTGCCAACGTCGCCGATGGCAACGCCGCCCGCATTGCTTCGGATTCCCAGGCA
Organism: Corynebacterium sp. MSK158; assembly: GCF_030229085.1. NCBI lineage: Bacteria > Bacillati > Actinomycetota > Actinomycetes > Mycobacteriales > Corynebacteriaceae > Corynebacterium > Corynebacterium sp. MSK158. Next base: position 73,489 of record NZ_JASPHJ010000003.1, on the reverse strand, counting down.
GAGGGCATTGGTCTCTACCGCACGGAGCTGTCCTTCCTCTCGGCTAGTGAAGAGCCGAGCGTGGACGAGCAGGCAAAGATTTACGGCAAGGTTTTTAATGCCTTTCCTGAGTCAAAGGTTGTCGTGCGTACGCTGGATGCCGGATCCGATAAGCCTATCTCTTATGCCACGCTAAGCTCCGAGGAAAACCCAGCATTGGGTGTTCGTGGCCTGCGTATTGCACGCGATAATGAGGCTTTGCTGACCCGCCAGCTGGATGCGATTGCGCAGGCGGCTGCGGCTCGCGATGACAAAGCATCGACTTGGGTGATGGCTCCTATGGTTGCCACCTCTACCGAGGCCCAGTGGTTTGCTAGCCTGTGCCGCGAGCGCGGCCTGACTGCCGGCGCCATGATTGAGGTTCCGGCTGCAGCGCTTATGGCGGATAAAATCATGCCGCACCTTGATTTCGTGTCCATCGGCACCAATGACCTGACTCAGTACACGATGGCTGCGGACCGCTTGTCTCCACAGCTGGCCTACCTGACCGACCCGTGGCAGCCGGCTGTCCTGCGACTCATTCAGCACACCTGCATCGTGGGCCAAGCCAATAACGTTGCGGTTGGCGTGTGCGGTGAGGCAGCAGCCGACCCGATGTTGGCCTGCGTGCTTACCGGCTTGGGCGTAAATTCGTTATCCGCAGCGTCGACGGCGGTAGCAGGCGTCGGCGCACAGCTGGCAGAAGTTACCTTAGAACAGTGCCAGCAGCTTGCCGAAGTGGCACTGGATGCGGAAAGCCCTGACGCTGCCCGTACCGCAGTGGTCGAACGCATGGAGTCCTTCGCCTAAATTAGGCGAAGGGTCGGGGGATTATTCGCTGGCGAGCACGACCTCAATTTCGCGCTCGCGCAACGCTTCCACGAAGGAATCGGGGGCAGCAGCGTCAGTAATGACGACGTCGATATCGGCGGCAGAGGCGAAACTTACAAGGTAGTCATTGCCCAGCTTGCTGGAGTCACACATGACCACTACCTTGTGGGCATTGGTGACGAAGGCGGATTTGATGGCTGCCTCTTGGGAGTCGGCCGTCGACAAGCCATGGTCTAGGGTGAGGGCATTGGTGCCGATAAAGGCGACGTCGGCACGCATCAAAGCTAGGGTGCGCAGTGCGGTATCGCCAACGACGGCCTGGGTAATCGCGCGGACCGTACCGCCAAGTAGCTGGACGTCAGGCACGCCATTGCCCGCTAGCGACAGGGCAATAGGCAAGCTATTGGAGACAATATTGAACTGCGCCTGCGGGTATTGCTGTCCAATGAGCTCCGCGAACGCATTGATGGTGGTGCCTGCGTCCAAGAAAATACTGCCGCCGCCGTGGGGGAGAAAATCAAGGGCCGCGCGGGCGATAGCCGCTTTTGCGCCGGAGGCGGACCTCTGGCGGGTATCCAGGGTAAGCTCCGCGGTCTGGAAGGTTTGGGAGGCTACTGCGCCGCCATGCACGCGATGGACGACACCCTCACGGTCAAGCACCGCAAGGTCGCGGCGAATGGTCTCGGCCGTAACTTCGAAGCGTTCTGAGAGCTCAGTGACGTTGACGCGGCCTTCAACGGCGGTGAGGGAAGCAATTTGGCGACGCCGCTCTTCTGCGTACATGATTCCTCCTTGAATCTAGAGACATCGCGTCATGGCGCGGGGGGTAAAAATTGCCATTTTATGCGGAAGTGAAAATCCGGCGATGTTGTTTTGCTTAGTCTATTGTCTCAAAAATCGGGAATAAACGGACTAAAGCAAAAACTTGCACAGCTGCATTTTAGAGGCGGTACCTTGAAATGCCTGGTTATCAGGAAAAGTGGGAAAGTGGGATTTTCGTCTCTTTTGGTGTCCGGGTCCGAAATGGAGCCAAAATGGGGGTGGCAGGATACGGGCTGCGTCAACGAAGGGTGTACATAGATAGACCCCGCGAGGGCCACGCTCGGCCCTTGCGGGGTAATGGAATCTGCGTCAGGTGAGTGGTTAAAGCTTACGGAATACCGATACAACCTTGCCCATGATTTCCGCATCATCGCCGTTGATGGGATCGTAGGCATCATTGTGGGGAAGCAGCCACACGCCGGAGGAATCACGGTGGAACTCCTTGACGGTAGCTTCAGAACCTTCGAGCAGGGCGGCGACGAACTCGCCCTCCTCTGCAACTGACTGGGAACGAATGATTACCCAGTCGCCGTCAAGGATGCCGGCATCCTGCATCGAGTCGCCGACTACTTGCAGCATATAAAGGTCGCCGCTACCGACTACCTCATCAGGCATGGGGAAGTATGTGTCGACGTTTTCCTCTGCGGTAATGGGTGCTCCCGCAGCGATACGGCCGACCACAGGAATATAGGAAACCGCACCTGCATCCTCGGGAACTTGCTGCTCAGACTTAGCCGGCTTGCGGCCCGGCTTTTTGGCGCCTTCATCCGTATTAAGGTGACGAACATCTACAGCACGCGGCTTATTAGGGTCCCGGCGCAAAAACCCCTTCTCTTCCAATTGTTTTAGCTGGTAGGCAACCGATGATGTGGACTGCAGGCCTGCTGCGTCACCAATTTCGCGAATGCTTGGTGGGTAGCCACGCAACATAACGGCGTCACTAATGACGTTGAGAATGCGTCGCTGGCGGTCGGATAGGGAAGCGTAGTCGGTCTTCTCGGTAGTCTTCTTTGGCTTGCGGCCCATTGATGGCTCCTCGGAGGGGGTCGGGTGGATTTATCGGTGGTCTGTTAGCTGGCGGCGCTGAAAAGTTGCCACACGTCATTTGTAGCACGAAAAGTACAGATGTTCGAGATTTGCGCGTTGGGGTGGACAAGTATTCGAAGCGATGCTATAAATCGAACGTACCAACTAATTCGAACATTATGGCGACTGGGTGTCATGGCGTGTCGAATGAGGCTCCTAAGGTGGTTTCAGTCGTCGAAAGGAAAGTTATGTCTCTGCTGATTAATTCTCGCAATAACCTGGTAGCACGCAATGCTGCTGATCCTGTAGTGGTGCCTTCTGCATCCGTGTGGGATGTGGAGCGTGGCTACGGTTCTGCGGCCCGCGGTACCGCAAACTCTCGGTATGTTCGAACTCTACGTGTGGCAGATTGCACGACCTATCGTTCGAACCGTACGTCCCTCGGAGACTCTGGGAACAGATCGAATAGGGGCCGAAACAGCGTGGGTGAGTCGAACACAGGTAACTACGCATTGGGCGCAGTGTTTGGCGTAGCGGTCTTTGTGGGCACTTTGCTAGGCGGACTAGCTGGTGCTGAAGGAAACAGTGCACCGCAACCGCCGGCCTCTAATGTGCAACAAGTAGAGGCTGCAGTAACACGATAGGGGGAACGGTGGGCGAAGGTCGGTGGTCGCACGAAATCGAAGGTGAGTAAACTACTGGCGTAACAACGTCAGTGAAAGGACCACCGTGTATTGCCCTTTTTGTCACAATGAGCAATCCCGCGTCATCGACTCGCGAGTGGTCGATGCTGGAGCGTCGATTCGTCGCCGGCGCGAGTGTGCTTCGTGCAAGGGTCGCTTTACCACGGTTGAGAAGGCCGTGCTGCTTGTGGTGAAGAGAAACGGTCTGGCCGAGCCTTTCAGCAGAGATAAATTGATTCGAGGTGTGCGCCGTGCCTGCCAGGGGCGAGATGTCAGCGACGATGCCCTAAAGAAGCTGGCGCAAGAAGTGGAGGAGACCGTGCGCAGTCATGGCTCCTCGCAGGTCAACGCGAACGAGATTGGCTTGGCCATCCTAGAACCACTGCGGGACCTTGATGAAGTGGCCTATCTGCGCTTCGCCTCTGTATATAAATCCTTTGAAAGCGCAGATGACTTTGAATCCGAGATTCGCCTGATGCGAAGGCGCGATCGCGAGGACTTTTAGCGCAGTTTGTCCACCGCCTTTTGGATACGGCGGAGTGAAACGGCGTGGGCTGTGCCAAGGCGCTGAGCGAAAAGAGAAACTCGAAGTTCTTCAATCATCCAGCGTACGTCCTTGACCTCGCGCGTCTTTTCGCGGCCTGCCGGGAGGTTGCGAAGGCGGTTAGATAGGTAAGCCTTGGCGTTGTCTACTTCGGCTTGGCGGTCCGCATCGCGGTCCGGGTCAAGGTTTATGTCCTCTAGACGAATTCGCATGGCTTGGATATATCGCGGTAGATGACGCAGATGGGACATTCCATGGACAGTGATGGCGTTTTGGGGTAGGAGGAAGTCCAATTGTGCGCGCATGTCATCTATTGCTGGGCCGTCCCAATGAGCGAGCTCCGCTCGCAGGTTGGAGTACTCGGCGAGTCCCGGTGCAATAGCTACCACTGCCTGGCGTACGCGTCCTGGGACCTGCGGTTTGACGGTGTCTTTAAGCTTCTGGAACGCCACGGGGGTGCGGACGGGTCCGCCGGCTTCGAGCATCAGGTCGCGGATCGCGGCGACGCGGGCGTCATTGACAAGGCCGTCGGCGCCGCCGTGCGGATAGGAATCGACGGCGACGCGCTGTTGCAATGGCAGGCCCTTGACCATTTGTGAGGCGTTGACGGATATCTCACGCATGAGGAGCGTAAGAGTGGTCGTGACCATGGCGGCATCTGCGGCGGCCTTGGTGGGATGGACCTTGAGTTCGACGCCGTCCTTGGTAGCGACCAGGGCAGGGTAGGCGGTGACTTCGTGGCCGTCCACGGTGGTCTTGACCGTGTCATCGATGGTGCCGAGGGTGTCGTCGGTCCATTCGCTGACGGCGGTGGACTCGGAGGTGCGCGAGACGCGGGATACGGAGGACTTGATGTGTCCGGCCTGACGTCGGACGAGCGCCGCGAGGTCGCGGTCGGAGTCGACGATGTTGCCGCGCTTATCGATGGCCCCGTAATTCATCCGCAGGTGGGCGGGTAGCTTGCTGGCCTGGAAGTCGGTGGCGTTGATTCCTTGACCGCCGAGTTCGCGGAGGACGTCGGCAAGTTGCTGGGTGATGGGGCCTTCATAAGGGATGAGGCGGTCGATGGCGCGCTCGGCAAATTCGGGCGCGGGTACAACGGTGCGGCGCAGGGCCTTGGGCAGGCTGCGGATAAGCTCGGTGACGAGCTCGAGGCGAAGACCTGGAACGAGCCAATCGAATCCTTCGGTATCCAAGCCGGCGAGCATAGGAATGGGAACCATTACGGTGACGCCGTCGAGTGGATCGCCGGGCTCGAACTTGTAAGTCAGTTCGTAATCGATAGTGCCCTTGCGCCAGTGGTCGGGGAAGGACTCTTCAGTGACGTCGTGGGAGTCGTCGATGAGCTTAGCCGGATCGAAATCCAGCAGATCCGGGGTGCGGCGGCGCTCCTTTTTCCACCATGAGTCGAAGTGGCGGCCGGTGGTTACCTTTGCCGGAATACGCTGGTCGTAGAAGTCGAAGAGTGTATCTTCGTCCACGATGAGGCCGCGGCGGCGGGCCTTTTCTTCGTATGCGGCGGCGTCGTCAAGCGCTTGGGCGTTGGCCTTGAAGAAGGCGTGGTGGGTGTTCCAATCGCCGGCGATAAGGGCGTTGCGGATGAACATATCGCGGGCAGCGGCGGGATCGACGCGGTGGTAGGGCACGGTGCGGTCGGCCACGATGGGCACGCCATAGAGCGTGGATTTTTGGTGCGCGATGGCGGCGGCGCGCTTGCGAGACCAGGTGGGCTCGGAGTAGTTGTGCTTGAGCAGGTCCGCGCCGAGCTTTTCTACCCAGGCGGGATCGATGGCGGCGACATCGCGCGCCCAGAGACGGGACGTTTCCACCAGCTCGGCGGCCATGAGGAACTCGGGAGGCTTTTTAGCCAGGGCGGAGCCGGGGAATACCAGGAAGCGGGTGTTGCGCGCGCCTTGGAACTCCTTGGAATTGCCATCGCGGGCGCCGATATTGGATAGCAGGCCCGAAAGGAGGGACATGTGGATGTCATCGGAGCGGCGCTCGGTGCTTTCCTGGTAGGTCCAGCCCAGCTGCTTGGCGACGTCCTTGAGCTGGCGCACCAAGTCAAACCACTCCCGGATGCGCATGTAGTGCAGGAACTCCTGTTTCATGCGCTTGCGGAACTTATTGCCGGATTGCTCATTGCGAGTTTGCTTGATGTAATCCCACAGCTTGAGCATGGACAAGAAATCCGAGGTCTTGTCCTTGAAACGGGCGTGGGCTTGGTCGGCCTGGGCTTGGAAGTCGAGGGGGCGCTCGCGCACATCTTGAATGGTCATGGCGGCAACGATGACCATGACGTCATCGAGGCAGCCGTTGGTATTGGCCTCAATGAGCATGCGAGCCATGCGCGGATCCAGTGGGATGCGGGCAAGATCGCGGCCGATGGTGGTGAGAGACGGCTTGTCCTGCTTGTCGTGGAGGGCGCCGAGCTCGTGGAGGAGTGTGAGACCATCGCGAATGGCCTTGTGCTCGGGAGGTTGGATGAAGGGGAATTGTTCGATAACGCCGAGCTTGAGCGAAACCATTTGCAGGATGACGCTGGCAAGGTTGGTGCGCAGGATTTCTGGGTCGGTGAACTCGGGTCGGCTTTCAAAGTCCTGTTCGCTGTACAGGCGGATGGCGATGCCGTCGGCGACGCGGCCGCAACGGCCGGATCGCTGGTTGGCGGAGGCCTGCGAAATGGGCTCGATGGGCAACCGCTGGACCTTGGTACGCGTGGAATACCGCGAGATGCGGGCGGTGCCGGTATCGACGACATAGCGGATGCCGGGCACGGTGAGCGAGGTTTCGGCGATATTGGTGGCCAAAACGATGCGGCGGCCGCGGTGCTCGCTAAACACGCGGTGCTGCTCTTGGTTGGATAGACGGCCAAAGAGGGGAGTGACCTCGACGTTTTTCCACTTCTTGCCTTCGATGGCTTCCATGGCATCGCGAATATCTCGCTCGCCAGGGAAGAAGCACAGGATATCGCCGTCGCCTTCGTGCATGAGCTCTTCGATGGCTTCAGTCAAGCCGTCGAGCGGGTCTTGGTCTACTACTTTTCCGCCGGCCTCGAACTCGAGGGGCCGGTAGCGGATTTCTACGGGGTAGGTGCGCCCGGAGACCTCGATGATGGGGGCGGGGTTGCCGTCGGCATCGGCAAAGTGGGCGGCGAAGCTTTCTGGGTCGATGGTTGCGGAGGTGATGATCACCTTGAGGTCTGGGCGCTTAGGTAATAGGCGCTTCAAGTAGCCCAAGAGGAAGTCGATATTGAGCGAGCGTTCGTGGGCCTCATCGATGATGATGGTGTCGTACTTATTGAGAAAGCGGTCGCGCTGCATCTCGGCGAGCAGGATGCCGTCGGTCATCAGCTTGACGGCGGTGGTCTCAGAGACGCGATCGTCAAAGCGGATGGCGTAGCCAACGGACTCCCCGATTTTCTGGTCCAATTCCGCTGCGATGCGTTCAGCCACGGTGCGCGCTGCAATACGGCGCGGCTGGGTATGGCCGATGAACCCGCGCCGGCCGCGGCCCAGCTCGAGACAGATCTTTGGGATCTGGGTGGTCTTACCAGAACCGGTCTCACCAGCGATGATGACGACCTGGTTGTCCCGAATGGCCTCGGCGATATCGTCCTTGCGGGCGGTGACAGGGAGGGCGTCCGGGTAGGTGATGGCGGGAACGGCGGCGTCGGTAAGCGCGACGCGCTCGGCCGCGGCATGGATTTCAGCGCCGATTTCTTGCAGCGCTTTAGGAGCGCGAGCCTTTTTGAGGCGGCGACGGAAGGAGCGCGCCTCGGCCAAAGAGACATTTTCGAGTGCGGCGAAGAGGTCCTCGCGAGAAGGGGATTCGTTCTTAGTCATGACTAGGCAACGAGTTTACCCGTCCACCTGAAATGAGGAAAAAGTTGTTAAAGTTAAAATACTTATCCATTTTTCTATGTGCATTCCTGAAGGAGGAGCACCGCCTATGACAAACCCGTATTCGGGTGGAAATGACGATTTTCCTCGCTATGAGCCGACCAACCATCCTGAGGATCGGCCGGACTACGGCCAGCTTCCATCGTACGGTGGCAGCCACGAGGGCAACGCTCAAGGCTATGCCGGCTACCAGGCAGGCCAGCGGCCGTTTACCGGTAAGGTCTCCGCAATAGATGCGGTTTCTTGGGCTTTTAGGACTGTCTTTGGCAATTGGAAGCTGTGGATTCTAGGAGCAGTAGCGCTTTTTGTTCTAAGTATCGTTTTTGTAGCCGTTGCAGGCGGCATCAATGCCGCGAGCTACTCCGGTACGGGTGATCCAACCGCGGGTTCTTGGGTTTCTCAGCTCATATCCACTGTCCTAAGCCTTGTATTGTCGCTGGTAATTATGCGCCTAGCGCTCTTCCAGATCGATGACGCCCGCACCGGTTGGGGTTACCTTTTTAAGAACGTGCGTTGGTGGCAGCCACTGGTCATCATGCTCGTCATCGGGGCAGTGGCGAGCCTTATTGCATTCGCTGCAGTAGGCGGAACTGTCTATGGGTTGCTTAACGACGCCGAGACTATGACGGAGGACGAAGCAGTTGCGGCAGTATTAAGCGTCATGGGCATCATGGGCGTGCTTTTGCTCATTAGCTTCTTTATCCAACCATTCTTCTCGCTGATGCAGTGGTTCGCGGCCGATGGCGATAGCGTTGGTGACGCCGTGAAGAAGGGCTTTCAGGCAGGTAAGAATAACTACGGCCAAATGTTGCTGCTGGCAATTTTGAACTTTTTCATCATCATCGGTGGCTTCTTGCTTTTGGGCATCGGCCTCATCGTGGCGTATCCGGTTACCCTCTTGGCACAGGCGCATATGTACCGCCAGTGCGCGGGGCGCAATACTCTCCCGCAGGCGTAGCGCAGCATAGTTAAAGGCCACCGTTCCAATTTGGGGCGGTGGCCTTTGGCGTGCTTGGCGACGCCCCCGTGTGGGGCCGCCGGGTGAGACTACTGCCGGGAACGCTCAATCGCCTTGTTATAGGCAGAGGTGATGAGCGTGCCGAATTCGCGGAATTCTTCGGCGCGGGCGGCGGAGGAACGGAACACGAGGCCCACCTCGCGTTCGGCGGTGACATCGGAGGCAAAGTGGGCGATGGCGACGTCCTTGCCATGGCACTCGGTGGCCAGTGCAGATTCGGGGACGAGGGTGCAGCCCAGGCCGCCCATGACCAGCTGCATGATGGTGGTTAGGGAGGAAGCACGGGTGACGGAATTGGTGGCCTCGGCCGGGTTGATATTGGCGTGGCGGCAGAGATCGACGACCTGATCGCGCAAGCAGTGGCCGTCGTCAAGCAGCAGCAAATCTAAGTCCTTGAGCTCCGCAAGCTCGACATCCTCGCGGCCGGCGATGGGGTGATCAGGAGGGCAAACGATGGAGAATTTCTCCGTGTAGAGCGGGCTATCGACCATGCCGGTGGCCTCAGAAGGAAGGGCCATGATGGCAAGGTCCAAGTTGCCGTTGCGCAGGCGGGTAATGAGGTGCTGGGTTTGCTCCTCGACGAAGCGCGGCTCGAGATCCGGGTAGGCCTCAACAAGCATCGAGAGCAGATCGGGGAGGATGTAGGGAGCAATGGTGGGGATAACGCCGATGGTCAGTGGGCCGGCAAGGGTGCCGTTGGCGCCGCGAGCGTGGGCCAGGAAGGTATCGGCGGCCTCGAGGGTGGCCTTGGCGTAGGGGAGGAGGGTCTCACCGGCCGAGGTGACGATGACCTTGCGAGTGGAGCGCTCGATAAGCTGCAGGCCCAAGCCCTGCTCGAGCGCAACGAGGCCTTGGGAGAGGGAGGGCTGGGAAATTTCGAGCTTGGCGGCCGCGGTGCCAAAGTGCTTATTTTCCGCAACGGTGACGAAGGTGCGCAGCTGAGCAAGTGTAGGGCGATACTCTTTATTATGCATGCCTATCACTCTAACACCTACCTATAGGATTTGCTATTGACGCGAGCGGAAAAGATGGTATAACTGATCGTGTTGGGCCGGACACGGTCCGGCCCCGCTGCTTGTATGTCAAGCGGCAGGAAACTTAGAGGAAAAGCCTTTGCTAAAGGAGTTGAAGACTATGCCTATTTTGACCGTCGGCGAAAAGTTCCCAGAGTTCAACCTCACCGCCCTGACCGGTGGCGATCTGCACGACGTCAACGCTAACCAGCCGGAGGACTACTTCGAGCAGGTATCCCTGGACAAGTACGAGGGCAAGTGGAAGGTCGTCTTCTTCTACCCGAAGGACTTCACCTTCGTCTGCCCGACCGAGATCGCTGCCTTCGGCAAGCTGGACGAGGAATTCCAGGACCGCGATACCCAGATCCTCGGTGGCTCCACCGATAACGAGTTCGCTCATTTCAACTGGCGTGCAACCCATCCAGAGCTGAAGGAAGTTCCTTTCCCGATGTTCTCTGACGTACGTCACGACCTCATTCGTGCACTGGGCGTCGAAAACGCTGATGGCGTTGCTGACCGCGCCACCTTCATTATCGACCCGGATGGCGTTATCCAGTTCGTATCCGTTACCCCGGATGCTGTCGGCCGTAACGTAGACGAGGTTCTGCGCGTGCTCGACGCCCTGCAGTCCGAAGAGGTCTGCGCTTGCAACTGGGAGAAGAACGACCCAACCAAGAACATCAACAAGATGGACGTCGTTCAGTCCGCGCTCTAAATCTCACTGAGATGCAGGTTTACCCCGCTTTCGTGGCGGGGTTTCCTTTTAAATCCGACGCAGTAAATTCCTATCAAAACCGCAAAGGAGAAAAGTTATGTCTATTGATAATCTGAAGTCTTCCCTGCCGGAGTACGCCAAGGACCAGAAGCTCAACTTGGGCACCCTGACCCGTTCCAAGGACCTGGACGAGGAGCAGCTCTGGGGCTGCCTGTTGGCATCGGCCGCCGCAACCCGCAATGACACCGTGCTGTCTGAGATTGCGGAGGAAGCAAAGGAGCACCTGTCTGAGGAAGCTATCGAGGCAGCCTACGGCGCAGCCACCGTTATGGCTATGAACAATGTTGCCTACCGCGCCAAGGGCTGGTTGGGCGATGACTACGCACGGGTTAAGTTCGGCCTGCGCATGAACATTATCTCCAAGCCAGGCGTGGACAAGGCCAACTTCGAGCTGTGGAATACCGCAGTCTCCGCCATCAATGGCTGCGAGCACTGCTTCGGCGCCCACGCCCAGGAAGTCAACGAGGCTGGCCTGAGCAAGGAGCAGATCTGGGAGGCCGTTAAGGTCGCTGCCGTAGTTCAAGCTGTGGCACAGGCTGTCCAGATTGAGGCCGCACGCTAAAAGTCTGGCTTATAGCCGCCCTCGCGCTTGCCGACGTCCCCCAGCTCCAGCGAGTGTGGGTCTTCCGGATTGGTCTGGATGATGGCTTTCATGCCACACCACCGTATTTAAATCCAATCGTCCTCGACGAGGAAGGCATTGACCGCAATGGCGGCGGCGTTGGCCTCGCCCATCGCCATCGCTACCTGCGCCGGTGGGTTGACCACGTTGCCTACGGCCCAGATGCGCGGGTGGCTGGTGGCACCGGCGAGGCCCGTTTTGATCAGGCTGCCGCCCATGCCCGACGGCGGACTGTGGCGCTGAAGATTGAGGTCAGCGAGGAACTCATCGTGAGGGCGGGGAATGGGCATGTAAAACAGTGCATCGACGGCATGCTCGTCGCTTTCCAACAGGACTTTTCCGTCTTGGAAGGCGGTGACGGGGCCGTCGATAAGCGCAATGCCCCGCCGAGTCAGGTCCGCGCGCTGCTCGTCGGTGAATTCCATTCCATTGGTGAAGAAGGTGATGTCCTTCGACCACTGGCGCAGAACCGCGGCATGGTGGAAGGAGAACTCGCCGATGTAGAGTACGCCGAGCTTCTTGTCCGCCACCTCGTATCCGTGGCAGTAGGGGCAGTGGAGGACCGTATTTCCCCAGTTTTCTTGCAGGCCCGGGATAGCTGGGTGCTCGTCGTCCACGCCGCTGGCGACGATGATAGAGCGGGCAGCGATGGTCTCACCGTTGCTCAACGTGGCGGTGAGCGTGCGGTCATTATCGGTGACGGAATCCACGGTGGCGTTCATGATCTGCGCGCCATAGCTGCGCAGCTGCTCCTTGCCGCGCTCTTGAAACTCAAGGGGTGGCGTGCCCTCGAGGGCAATGACTCCATGAATTTCATGGGCGAAACGGTTGCGGGGAGTGGCGGAATCAACAATGAGCACGCTGCGGCGGGCGCGGACCATGACTAGGGCTGCCTGCAGGCCGGCCGCGCCACCGCCGATGATGAGGGTATCTACTGTCTGCATGGCCCCGAGTAAACCAAAGGAGGGTTTAAATGGCAATGGTTTTCAGTAGTTTGTGGCAGGCGTCACGCCCAACCCTGACTTGGCCAAGTTAGTGCCGAAGGGTTGGGGTGTGGTGGGAATTCGTCAACATGAGGCATCGGCCAGAATCGGGAATCCGGCCGTCGAAGGAAGGCGCCTTGTGTATCCTTTGGGTGTCGTTGAGCCTTTAAGGAGCAAGAAAGTAGCATGACCCACCCCTCCACCGTCTCTAAGGTGGGCATCCGATCCCGTGCCCTGCGATTCGCACCGCGCCGCTCGGACTGGTCCCGCGTGACTATCGGGCGCGACCTTTCGGCCGGCCTTATGGTGGCCCTAGTCGCACTCCCCCTGGCGCTCGGCTTCGGCGTTGCTTCTGGTGTCGGCGCGGCAGCTGGAATTACGACGGCCATCGTCGCGGGCATCCTGTCCGCAGTCTTCGGCGGTAGCAACGTCCAGGTAAGCGGCCCGACCGGCGCAATGACCGTGGTGCTCATCCCCATCGTGGCCGACCATGGTGCCGATGGGGTGCTCGTCGTTGGCGTGCTGGCGGGGCTCATGCTGCTCTTGCTGGCATTCACCGGCGCTGGCCGCGCGATGAAATACATGCCGTTGCCTGTCATCGAAGGTTTCACAGCCGGTATTGCGGTGATCATCGCCCTCCAACAGCTACCTGCAGCACTCGGTGTTGACGTAGATGGCGAGAAAGTCCTCGGGTTGGCGTGGGACGCAATCAAAGCTTGGCTAGATGCTCCGGTATGGCAGGCGCCCGTTATGACCCTCGCGGTGGCGGCCGGAATCGTGGTTGCTGCCCGCATTCGTAGTGGCTTTCCCGCGGCGCTGGTGTTGGTAGCTGCTGCGACGGCCATCAACATGCTGGCAGACAGCGGTCTGAAGACTATCGGCTACATCCCGTCGACGTTGCCTGCCCCGCGCTGGCCGCAGATCCCGTGGGAGCACCTGGATTCCTTGCTGTTGGCAGCGGTCGCCGTCGCAGCGCTCGGTGCGTTGGAATCGTTGCTGTCAGCGACGGTTGCCGACGCAAAGACTGTCGGCGACCGGCACGATCCTGACCGCGAGCTCTTTGGGCAGGGCGTGGCCAACGTCGTCGCGCCCCTGTTCGGCGGGATCCCCGCAACAGCCGCGATCGCCCGAACTGCTGTCAACGTGCGGGCAGGCGCGGGCACACGCCTGGCAGCGGTGTTCCATTCGCTGCTCCTGCTCGTCGCCGTACTCGTTGCGGCCCCCCTTACCCCGGGGCGAGGCAACCAGGGTGGCTTGTCGTTTTCGCTGGCTAATACTCCACGCGCAGGTCAGCTAGGCGGACTTCGCCGGCTTCATCGGAGGCATCGAGGTCTACCGTAGCCACGAACTGGTAGGCGTAGTCGCCGTCTGGGTCCTTGATGATCTGGCGCACGGACCACGCACGCGAGTCAGTATCGCCTAGGCGGAAAAACTCCGGGCCACGGGCCTCGGGGCCGGAATCGATGTCATCATATTCATCGAAGTAATCATCTAGGATAGCGCCGAAGTCTGGCACCTCGTCCAAGTAATCGAGCAGCTCCGCCAAGCGCTCTTCCTTTTCCAAAGCAAAGAGCTGCACTAAGCGGAACATGTAATTGCGCACCATGATGGTAAAGGCGCGGCGATTGGCCGTGAGCGCGGTGGGGTCCTCCACGCCAAAGGCCAGCTCGCGGTCCACCGTGTCTTGGTCGATGGGGGAGTCTTCGCCGGCCATTTGCGCCCATTCGTCGACAAGCGAGGAATCCACCTGGCGGATAAGCTCTCCCAGCCAGACAACGATGTCCTCGAGCTCCGGAGTGTTGTACTCATCGGGAATGGATTGCTTCAGGGTACGCCAGGCGTCGGTCAGGTAGCGCAAAATCACGCCCTCGGAGCGGGCCAAGCCGTAGGTTGCGACCAGATCGGAGAAGGTCATGGCGTTCTCGAGCATGTCGCGCACCACGGACTTGGGCCGCAGCTCAAACTCCTTGACCCACGCATTGGTCTCAGCGAAAGTATCGTAGGCCTGCTCCAATAGCTCTTCGAGCGGCTTCGGCCAGGTGATGTCTTCTACGATATTCATGCGGTCGGTGTAGTCCACCCCGTCCGCTTTCAGCGCGGCAATTTCTTCGCCGCGGCGCTGCTTCTGCTGGGCGATGAGCACCTGGCGTGGGTCATCCAGAATGGCCTCGAACACGGAAATGACGTCTAGGTTATAAGTCTCCGCCTCCGGATCCAGCAGCGAGAGCGCCGCCAGCGCGAATGGACCCAGCGGCTGGTTGAGCGCAAAGTCACGCGGCAGCTCTCGTACCAAATGGTAGGGACGGCCGTAGATATCCAATCCCTTGGTGGATTTTTGCACCACGCCGGAATCCACTAGCCCGCGGAAGAGATCGATAGCGGTGAGAATGTCCTTATTCTGTTTGCTGCGATTATCGTGATTGTCTCGCAGCAGGTGGCGCATGTGGTCATAGCCATTGCCATGGCGCGCCAAGACGTTGAGCAGCATGGAATTTGAAACGCGGAACTGAGAGGTAAGCTGTTCCGGTTCCGCCTCAGTAAGGCGCGCGAAGGTCTTCTCAGACCAGGACACCTCGCCTTCTCGGGCGGACTTTTTCTTGAGCTTCTTCAAGCGTTTGGGGTCATCGCCGATGCGGCGGCGTTCCTTGGCATTTTCAATCTCGTGCTCGGGCGCCTCGACCACCACAGTGCCCTCGGTGTCATAGCCAGCGCGGCCGGCGCGGCCGGCAATCTGGTGGAATTCGCGCGACTTGAGGATGCGTTGGCGCTGGCCGTCGAACTTGGCAAGCCCAGTCATCAGCACGGTGCGGATGGGCACGTTAATGCCCACACCCAAGGTATCGGTGCCGCAAATGACCTTAAGCAGGCCTTTTTGTGCCAGGCGCTCTACCAAACGGCGGTATTTGGGGAGCATGCCCGCGTGGTGGATACCGATGCCCTTGCGCAGGAGCTTGGACAGATCCTTGCCAAAGGCAGTGGTGAAGCGGAAACCACCGATTTCCTGGGCAATGGCTTCTTTTTCGTCCTTGGTGATGATCCCCGAAAGCGAGGTGAGCGCCTGGGCGCGCTCGGCCGCTTCACGCTGCGAGAAGTGCACCACGTAGATGGGAGCCTTCTTATCAGCCAAGAGCTCCTCGATGGTCTCGTGCACCGCACTAAAGACATAGGAGAAATCCAGCGGCACGGGCCGCGTGGTGCCGGCGACGAGGTTGGTGGCGCGGCCGGTGCGGCGGGTGAGATCTTCTTCTAGCCACTGGGTATCGCCCAAAGTGGCGGACATGAGCAGGAACTGCGCCTTGGACAACTCCAGCAACGGCACCTGCCAGGCCCAACCGCGATCCGGCTCGGAGTAGTAGTGGAACTCGTCCATCACAACCTGGTCGATATTGGCCTCGGCACCATCGCGCAGCGCAATATTGGCCACAATCTCGGCGGTGGCGGCGATGATGGGGGCATTGCCATTAACGGTGGCGTCGCCAGTCATCATGCCCACATTCTCGGCGCCGAAAATATCGCACAGGGCAAAAAACTTCTCGCTCACAAGGGCCTTAATCGGCGCGGTATAGAAACTGCGCTGGCCACGAGCTAGGGCGATGAAGTGTGCAGCATTAGCCACCATGGACTTACCCGAGCCCGTAGGGGTAGCGAGGATAACATTATCGCCGGCCAAAATACCGAGCGAGGCTTCTTCTTGCGCTGGGTACAAATTAATACCCCGGCTGGTGGTCCACGAGGTAAAGGTATCCCAGATCGCCTCGTCAACGAGGGACTCGGGTACTTCCGTCAAATCTGGCAGCAGCTGAGATAAGTTCACCCCAACCACCTTAGCGGCGATGGGGGCGGGTTAGTTAGATATCGTCACCTAAGTCGCCCTCACCCGAAGCAGAATCAGGGCCATCCTTCCCTTCATCGGACCTCGGGCCTTCTTCCTCGGTGGAATCTTCGCGGTCATCGATCTCGGTATTTATGATCTGCTGGCTTTCTTCTTCATCCAAGGAAGCCAAAAAAGCCTGGAATTCCTCGCTGATTTCCTCACCGGTAGGCATAGGCTCCTCGCCGGGCATGATCGCCTGCGGGTGCTCCTTGCGGTAGCGCTCCATATAAGCGTCATACTGTTGCTCGAGTTGTTGGACTACGCCTTCAATCTCATCCGAGCCACCAACTTGCTCCTCCAGTTGGTTTTCCACGCGAGAAATATCGGCCTCAATGCTGCCCAAAGGAATATTGAGGCGCGCCGCCCGAGCCACCGAATCCAGCAACTGGAACGTGGCCTGCGGATAAGGCGAAGCTGCCAGATAATGCGGCACGTGGACGGTATATCCAGCCACCGTGCGGTGCTTATCCGCTAGAGCCTTTTCCAGATAAAGCGCGGCGGAGCCTGGGACCATCATGGTGGAATCCATCGAGAGCATGTGCTCGGTCAAGCGGGAGGAGGTGCCATGGGCCGTGACCACCGTGGGGCGGGTGTGCGGCACCGGCATCGGCGCGGCATAGAGCATGATGGTGTCTTCGATGTTGAACTTTTCCACCAGCTTCACCACGGCGGTAGTAAACGCCTCCCAGCGCATGTCTGGTTCAGGGCCAGACAGCAGTAGGAAGGTCTTGCCGGAATTATCGCGCAGCACCTTAATACCAAGATCCATGGACTCGATTTCCAGCGCCCGATCCTTATCAATCGTGATGGCTGGGCGGCGCGAGCGGTAATCAATCAACTCATCAGAGTTAAATGACGCCAGCTGACGGCCTTCCAAAGCGGCTTTCAGGTGGTCAGCACTTGCCTCAATGGTCTGGCCAGCGTCAGCATAGCCGTGCATGGCAACAATCATGGTGGGGCCTTGTCCGTCACCGGAATCATCCCGAATCACCGGAGCCGGATATTCCAGCTCATACATGCGGCGATCTTCTTCGTGCATGTTGTGTTACCTCCTTGCTTTCTTACCTACCCCAACGCCGCGTGCGTGCTTACTATTCCCGCGCGCACTGCGAGGTTAAATAAACAATTGTGCCCCAAACCGCTGCGCATTGCCAGCGCAATCCCGGGCGGGGTGTGGAAAGCCGCTTGCCGACGCCCCCTTCACCCCACCTATCCACAGATCCCCACCACCTATCCCTTAGCGGCCTATGCACAGTTGCGCGCGTGGTTGAAGCTGGAGCCATGGACATCACAACACCAACTCAGCCCATCCGTACGCCCGGCGATATCCTCGCCAATATCCCAGGAATCCTCGGATTCTTTCCCACCGAATCAGTCGTCCTCATCTCCATCCAACCCAGCCAACGCGGATACAGCATTGGGCCAGTAGCCCGCCTCGATCTGCACGATGTGCCTGGTGCCCTGCACGAGGTGATGGATGCTTTTCACTGCGGAAACCCCGAAATCATTTTCTGCTTCGTGCTCTCCCAGCGCGAGGAAGGAGAGCTCTGGGATATTCTGCAGTCTCTTTACCATTTCCAAGACCGGACAGGTATGGGCATCGATGCCTGCTGGCTGTCCGAAGAACTATCCACCGATACCGCCTATGACCTCATCTTTGGCCACGCCACAGAAAGCGGCGAGGGCCCGCTGCAGAATTGGATGGAAGGAACCATACCCGCCATCTCGACGAGCCACACGATGCGCGCCTGCGTGAATAATGGCATGCTTCCGGAACTTAGCCGTCATGACTTGGTCCAGCGTTTCAAGGACCCGAACCCATACTTTGGGGAAGAAGAGATTAGGGCCATGGAGCGATGCGCCGAAGAAATTGCCCGCCAATTGCGCGCCGGGCACGGGTACGGCACGACAGAACCAGTGCAGGTGGTCAAACACCTTATCGCCGATGTGCGCTATGTGCTCAGCGAGGTCGAATCGCTGGAGGAAACCCTAGAAAATGAAGAATTGTTGTGCGTGGCAGCCATGTGGATGTCTACCACCTGGACCCGTGACCTAGTTATTACGGAACTCGTCTCCGCGCCGCAGGAAGCAGGAGACCTGTTATTGGCGGTAGCGCGTACATTCCAGGGGTCTATTCGCTATAACGCCCTGGCTTTGTATGCTGCTAGCCAGGTGTCCCATGAATTTGGAATTTATGCCGGTCCGGCGCTTTCCGTAGTAGTAGAAGAGGCGCCCCATCACAATCTGGGGCGCCTCATAGCGCAGGGTTATCGCAGCGGCATGGGAAAGCGGATGGTCTCCAGTCTATGCCATGGTTGCGAGCTAGCCCGCGAAGCAGCGGGGCTCCGCGTTGACAGCCCCGCCTAACACGCGCGGCATCTAGGACCGCTTCGCCGAATGTGCTTTATCGCCAAGCTGTCGGGTGAAGTTCCACGCGTCGGTGACGATGGTTTCCAGGTCCGTGCGGGTGGGATTCCAACCGAGCTCCCGCTGGATCTTCTCAGAGGAAGCGATAAGCGTAGCTGGGTCGCCCGCGCGGCGCGGGGCAACCTCAGCCGGAATGTCGTGGCCGGTTACCTTGCGGCACATCTCGATGACTTGCTTGACGGAGTACCCATCGCCAGAACCCAAGTTGTAAATGTGGTGCTTGCCAGATTCATTGGACTCGAGAGCAAGCACGTGGGCGTCGGCTAGATCGCGGATATGGATGTAGTCACGCACTGGGGTGCCGTCTGCGGTATCCCAGTCATCACCGAACATGAAAATCTTATCCCGGCGGCCCAAAGCAACTTGCAACACGATGGGGATGAGGTGGGTTTCTACCTCGCGGTTTTCGCCAATATTTCCGTAGGCGCCAGCCACATTGAAATAGCGCAGCGAGGTAGCGCCGAGGCCGTAGGCGTGGGCAAAGGACGTGATCATGTAGTCGATGGCCAGCTTGGTCGCACCATACGGATTGGTGGGCTGGGTTGGCATGTCTTCCGTAATCGGGACCTGGTCGGGCTCACCGTAGGTTGCAGCGGTGGAGGAAAAGACGAGGTTTTTGACGTCGTTATCCCGCATGGCATTAAGCAGCGTCAGGGTAGTAACGACGTTGTGCTGCCAGTACTCATCTGGTTTTTCGACGGATTCGCCCACCAAGGAGCGCGCAGCGAAGTGAATGACGCCTTCGAAGCCACCTTCGCCCAAGACCTCGGCAGCCTTGTCCGCGACGTCGCCCTCGACGACACGGGCGGCCTCCGGAACTGCCTCACGGTTGCCGGTGGAGAAATTATCGATGATGGTTACGTCATGGCCCTGTTCGACCAATACAGCAGCGCAAACGCTGCCTACATAGCCCGCGCCACCTGTGACGAGAAGCTTCATGGGTTATACCTCCACGCGCACTGCGTGCGCCAAATCGTCGGAAAGCACGACGCTTCTGCCTTCCGGTGTCGACAGTGTAATCGTGCCGCTGTTATTGACCACAGACACCTTGGCGCCCACTCGGATTCCAGCATCGGTGAGTTCTTGGAAGGTGCCATCATCAACCTGCAAGATTTCATTGACCTGGATGACGGTCGCAGAGACCTGCTCGCCATTGGGGAGATCGACCGCGCGGGTGCCCTGATCCGGCTGTGGAACATCGAAGCCAAGTGCAGATAGCGCCGGAATAGGATTGCCAAAGGGCGACCGCGTCGGATCATCGAGAACAGCGACCATGCGCTTTTCCACCTCTTCGCTCATCACATGCTCCCACCGGCAGGCCTCGTCGTGGACCTTGGCAATGTCGAGCCCCAAGACGTCGGTAAGCAAACGCTCTGCCAAACGGTGCTTGCGCATGACTGCGGTTGCTAAGTCGCGGCCCTTGTCCGTGAGATCCAAACTGCGGTCGGTGCGCACGTGCAAAAGGCCATCGCGCTCCATGCGAGCCACGGTCTGAGAAACCGTTGGCCCGGACTGCTCCAAACGCTCCGCAATGCGGGCGCGCAGGGGAGTGATGCCTTCTTCCTCTAGCTCGTAGATGGTCCGCAGATACATCTCCGTTGTATCAACTAGGTCCCTCACGTGGGCATACCTTTCTGTGTGAATACGGTTACGCGGCTATTGTCCCGCCCAAGAACGGGAAAGCGCTTTCTAGACTCTGCAGTCCAGATTAGCCTACCCAAGGCTTGGCTCGCCGCTAAGAACCAAGCCGATGCCTTATCAACGCCAAACCCCGAGCCCATGGCGGTACGTTGCCAAATGGGCCCGGGGAGAGGATGTGTTGCCGAATGCGGTAGGCGTGGATTACAAAGCGTACTCGCGCAGGCGATCGGCGCGATTGCCATCGCGCAGCTTTGCCATAACTTCGCGCTCAATCTGGCGTACACGCTCGCGCGAAAGACCGAAGCGGCGACCAATCTGATCCAAGGTGCGCGGAACACCATCATCGAGGCCATAACGCAGGCGGATGACATCCTGCTCGCGCTTTTCCAAGGTGTCAATCACGCCGCGGATATCAGAGTGGCGCATAGATGCGACGACCGCAGTTTCAGCATCGGTAGCTTCTGCATCTTCAATGAAATCGCCCAAAGGAGCTTCTTCATCGGTGCCTACCGGCATATCGAGAGAGACCGGATCGCGTGACTGGCGCAGCAGCATTTCAATCTTGTTCTCGTCAATACCGGATTCTTCCGAAAGTTCCTCGTTAGTAGCTTCGCGGCCCAAGGATTGATACATCTCGCGCTTAATGCGGGAAAGCTTGTTAACCTGCTCAACCAAGTGGACTGGGAGGCGAATGGTGCGGGACTGGTCAGCCATGCCGCGGGTAATCGCCTGACGGATCCACCAAGTGGCATAAGTGGAGAACTTGAAGCCCTTGGCGTAATCGAACTTCTCCATTGCGCGGATAAGGCCTAGGTTGCCCTCTTGGATGAGATCCAGCAGTGGCATACCGCGGCCGGTGTAGCGCTTTGCCAGCGAGACGACGAGGCGCAGGTTGGCTTCGAGCAGGTGGGAGCGTGCCTTCTTGCCTTCGCGGGCGAGGATCTTAAGGTCGCGCTTTTCTGCGCGGGTGAGCTTTTCTGCGTTATTGAGCTTGTACTCCGCGTATAGTCCAACCTCGATGGCCTGAGCGAGTTCTACCTCATCTTCCGCGCTGAGCAGTGCGGTCTTGCCGATGCCGTTGAGATAAACGCGGACGAGATCGGCTGAAGGATTATCGTTGGTTTGGTTGCGGCGAGATCCGCGGTCTACTTCCTGTTCTTCATCAGTAGTGGCACTTGAAGTGCCCTTGGCGGTGGTGGCAGATGTCTTCGTCATAGTGAAGCCTCCTGAATTTGTCGCCGGTTTCACAAAGTACAACGGAGTCTTAAGCGATTTAGTTCCCGGTGCGGAGAGAAATATTAAAAACAGTTGTTCCCCGTGGTACAACTCCACCTTTTCGGGGGAGAGGTACCACGGGGAACGGTTACGAGCTGCGAATAGCTAGGAATGTGGAACTACTATCCACGCACCTGGACGAGGTAGCGGTAGATAGTCGGTTCAGATACGCCTAGGCGCGTCGCTGCCGCGGCGATTCCTCCTTTAAGGAGGAAAAATCCTGCATCCTCGAGGTCAGAAACCACCTCGAGGCGCTCTTCGCGCTGCATGCGAGGAACTGGCGTGCTCTGGTTGGAAATCGCAGAGTTCAACATGGAATCGAGAAGGTGCTCCACGTTAGAACGCAAAGACTCGCTGACTTCTTCCTTCTTTGGTTCTTCTTCTGCAGCCTCGTCTTCTGGGACCGGGTCTGGTACCGCTACGGGGCGCTGCGGTTGCTCCTCCGTGCCGGGGTAGCCGCCGAAAGCCTTGGACTTATCAAATGCGGGATCATCTGCGTTGCCGATAAGTGCGGCGGCAGCATCGCGAATGTGTACCAACTCGGAGACATCAACATTGATGCACAGCATGCCGCGCATATGGCCGGAGTCGTCGCGGATGAAGTAGCTTGAAGAGCGGCAAATCTTGCCTTCCGCATTGACGGCGCGGTAGCCGGTCATCATGGGGATTGCTGCGGCATCGCCTTGTTTCATAAACCACAGTGCGAAGTCGGTCACGGGGCCGCCTAGCTGCCGGCCGGAGATGTGGCCGTTGGCGATGGCCATGATGGATTTATCGGGAACGTCGAGATCGTGGAGTACGATTTCGGTGTTTGGGCCCATTGCCTTACCGAGGAATTCGACGAGGGGAATGTACTGCTCGAGGAAATTTTCTTCGGAGGCACTGCCGCTAGGGAAGTTCATTAGCTGAAGCATGTCCTTTAATTCCTGTCAGGTTATAGAGAAGATATCACACGGAAGCGAATAGGCGGAAGGGGGAGTAGCGCCAAGAAAGCCGGATGAACACAAGCGGCTTAGCGCTGTGCTCACCCGGCTCATCGCTTCTTTACAGGGTGGTCTCTATCCACACACCGGAACTGGCGGGTGAACTGCTAGGGCCAGGCCACCTTGTGAGGTTTCCCTGTACTTGGCGTTCATATCCTTACCAGTCTTATACATGGTCCAGATGACTTCGTCCAAAGAAACGCATGGCTTGCTCTCGCGCTCCAGCGCCATGCGAGCGCTGGTGATGGAGTCAACGGCAGCGACAGCATTGCGCTCAATGCAGGGTACCTGAACCTGTCCAAGGACTGGGTCACAGGTCAGGCCTAGCTTGTGCTCCATGCCAATCTCGGCTGCAATGCAAACTTGCTCTGGGGTAGCGCCCATGAGCTGGGCGAGACCGCCAGCAGCCATGGAGCACGCTACACCAACCTCACCCTGGCAGCCGACCTCAGCGCCAGAGATGGAAGCGTTCATCTTGTACAGGGAAGCAATCTGGTTGCAGGCGAAGATGTAATCAGCAAACATCTCGGTGGTAACGGGCTCAACGAACTTGTCGTAGTAAGCCAGTACTGCCGGAACAACCCCGCAGGCGCCGTTCGTAGGTGCGGTGACAACGCGGCCGCAGGCTGCATTCTCTTCAGAGATAGCCAGTGCGAACATATTGACCCAGCTGAGGATGTTCAGACCATCGTGCGGTTCAGACTGCTCCAGGCGGCGCCTGAGGGCAGCGGCGCGGCGGGGGACAAGCAGGGAGCCTGGCAGCGGGCCGTCGGTAGCGGAGCCGCGCTTGATGCCGGTGTACATGACATCGCGAACCTTGCGTAGGTGCTCGTTGACCTCATCTTCGGAGCGCAGTGCCAGCTCGTTGGCAAGTCCAAGCTCCGGGAGGGTCATGTTGTTCTTCTCGCACAGCTCGAGCATCTCTGCGGCGCTGGCGTAGGGGAAGGGGATATCAACCTTGGCGTCGGTGCGCTTGGCAAAGTCTTCCTGCTTGACGATGAAACCGCCGCCGACTGAGTAGTAGGTCTTGTGCAGGATGTCTTCCTCGCCGGCGAAGGCGATAAGACACATGCCGTTCTCGTGCATCGGGAGGTACTCATCGTGGAAGTAGAAGCCGCCGTCCTTGGGGAATTCTACCTCGTGGGAGCCGCCCAGCATGAGCTTCTCGCTGCTGCGGACGTTCTTCATGAATTCGGAGATGCCGTCGATATCAACCGTCTCTGGCTCTTCACCAGCGAGGCCAAGGAGGATGGCCTTGTCGGTGGAGTGGCCGATGCCCGTGAGGGAGAGGGAGCCGTAGACATTTGCCTGAACTCGAGTGACCTTGTCAAAGAGGTCTTTTTCCTTGAGTTCGTCCACGAAAGCTTTGCCGGCTTTCATTGGGCCAAGGGTGTGTGAGCTTGAGGGGCCGATGCCAATCTTGAACATATCGAAGATGCTGATGAACATTGTTCTTTCCTTGAATCCTCTGCGATTTTCTCGTCTGCGGCGGTGCCTAGAAGGCCTGGACGATGGAGTAGATGATGGTTGCTAGGGCGACGAGGCCCATGAAGAAGACGAAGTAGTTGGAAGCCTTGCCCTTGTAGCGCTTCAGTGCTGGAACCTTGTGGATGGCGACCATTGGGATGATGAAGAGCATGATGGCAATCGTCGGGCCACACAGGGTTTCAATCATGCCCAGGATGGATGGGTCAGCCCAGGCGACGAGCCAAGCGGTGACCAGCATGAAGATGAGGGTGATGGTATCGAGCTTGTGGGCAGACTCTGCGTCGTCCTTGCTTGCGTTCTTGCTGCCCTTGATGACGAGGCCTTCGAAGCCTTCGGCTGCGCCGAGGTAGTGGCCGAGGAAGGACTTAGCAACTGCAATCATGGCGATGATTGGGGCAATCCACTGGATAAGTGGGTTATCGAAGTGGTTGGCCAGGTAGGACAGGATGGTGATGTTTTGTGCCTTAGCGTCTGCCATGTCAGCCGGGGAGAGGCTCAGAGCGCAGGAGAAGACGAAGAACATGACCACGACGACCATGAGGATTTCTGCGCGGAGCAAGGTCTTGCGGGACTTGGCCTCGGCGAACTTACCGTAGGTCTGGCGGCGGTCAACGGCGAAGGAGGAAATCATCGGGGAGTGGTTGAAGGAGAAGACCATAACCGGAACCAGCAGCATCAGGGTAACGCCCATGCTGTGGCCAGAAGCCTCGCGAGCAACGTTGAGGTCGAAGGAATCAAAGAGCGCGGTATTCCACTTCGGGATGAGGTAAAGGGAAAGTAGAACCAGGATGCCGATGAATGGGTAGACCAAGTAGGACATGACGTGAACTACGACGTCCTTGCCCATGCGGACGATTAGGATGAGGCCGCCCACCAGCAGTAGGGAGGTAAGCCAGCGGTCCGGCGGGGTGATTCCGAGCTGGTGCTCCAAGAAGGAGTTGACCGTGTTGGTGATGGTTACCGAGTAAACCAGCAGGATGGGGTAGACCGACAGGAAGTACAGGATGTTCATCAGAACGCCGGCCTTCTTGCCAAAGTGTTCCTCGACGACGTCCGTGAGGTCACCGTCTGGCTTGGAGCTAGAAAGTACCAAGCGGGTCATTCCGCGGTGAGCCCAGTAGGTCATGGGCAGTGCTACGACCGTCATGATGAGCAGCGGGATGATGCCGCCGATACCGGCGTTGATGGGGAGGAAGAGGACGCCGGCGCCGATTGCGGTGCCGAACAGGGAGAGCATCCATACGGTGTCTTCCTTATTCCACTTCGGTGCACCCTTCTGGCCATCAAACGGAGTGTCAATGCCAGGGGCTGGTGCGGATTCTTTGGAGGAGGGAGCTGCCTTGGAGGTCTTGAGGTCCTCAGGCATCTCAGCCTGGTTTTCTGGGTGCTGGGCTTTGTTACGCCGCTTGATTGAGTGGGACATTTTCTTTCCTACATCTAGTTGGTCGGCCGAAGCGTTTGGGCTTCTGCAACCATGATTGAGAAAATTTTTCTCACTCAATTTTGCGTTTGTAGGACTTTGAGAAACTGTCTCTCATCCTGCATATCCAGCCCTTTTGCTTCGCTGTGCCTTCAGTATAGAACAAAATCTTGCAGAGTGATAATAAATTATTGCACTGCGAGTAGGGCATTTATCACTCTCTGAGGATTTGCATTCCGTAGCGCTTTATGGCTTGCTCGACACAAAATCTAAAAAAGTGGTTTAAGTCACGAAAGCGTTTGTAAAAGGGCCTGCTTAACACGATTTTCAGTTCTCGTGGGGCGGAAATAGAGGGTGCGGGCTAGGTCTCTACTAAGACGGTGAAAGGTCCTTCGTTCACAGAGGAAACGCGCATTTTAGCCCCGAATTGGCCTGTTTCAACTGATACGCCGCGTTCCCTGAGGTTCGTAATAATCGCCGCGATGACCGGTTCGGCTTCGGGGCCTGGAGCGGCATCCGCCCACGAAGGGCGCCGCCCTTTGGCAGTGCGGCCGTACAAAGTAAATTGGCTCACCACAAGCACAGGCGCTCCGGCATCAATGACTGACACTTCGCCATCAAGAATGCGCAGTTCTGCAATCTTGCGTGCCATCTTCTTAGCGCGGGGACGCCAATCATCCATATCCTCGCGCGAGACCCCAATTAGAGCGAGAAGGCCACCGGTTTCGGGGCAATCGATGGCACCCACGGTTTCTCCATCGACGGTTACTGTGGCCTCCGATACCCGAGTCAAAACTGCGCGCATGGTTTACTTCTCCTTATATAACGAGTGGGGGACAGTGTGGATCTAGCTGAGGTCCGGAGAATCGGTATCTAAGAGGAGATCAGCTGGGATAAGCAGGCCATGTCGGACCATATCGATCACGGCGGGTAGGGCAGCAGTAGTAAGTTCTGCTTCGTCGAATCCGTGTGCCGCTGCATACAGGCCAATGGTTTCTTCCAGGTTCAAGCCCTGTGGGTTGAGTCCGGCGACAATGGCAGCGATGTGTTCATCTACTTCGTGGCTCCAGCGCGGACCGTCGGTGCGAGTAAGGCGTAGAGCGGCCCGAGTAAAGCCCTGGCCTAATTCCCCGTCTGGGGTACTGATATCTTCGCGTGCCAGCCCTGGGCGTACGTGGAAGTGCTTTCCCTGTAGCTCGCCGGGTACAAGGTCGCGCAACCACGCCACACGGGCAAAGTATTCTTCTACTTCAGGGCCAAGTGGGTCGCTAAAGGTCTGCGGCATTTCTTCGGCCAAGATATCGGCAGGTTCATCGTCGCCGATCCGTTGGATCGCGACAAAACCAAAGCCAATGCCATTGACCTCATGTTGCTGGAAATGTTCCAGCCAGGCGCGAGAGCGCTCTTGTCCTTCAGGGGAGCGTACATCCAGGGATTCATCCTCGAGCCAGGTGGACACATAGAGTGCGGGATCGGCTACGTCGCGCTGAATGATCCAGGCGGCAATTCCTTTGTCCGGCAGCCAGGAAGCAACGCGTTGCTGCCAGGTCTCGCCGCTGGTGTGTACCCAAGCGGCCAGAAGGTGAGCCGTTCCGCCAGGGGTTAGGTGATCGGTGGCACGAGAGACAACCAGCTCGCTAGCACCGTCCAGATTTAACCCGGAGTCGCGGTAGACATGGCCAACTTCCGGAAGGCCAACAACAAAAGGTGGGTTAGCTACAAGGCGGTCAAAGCGGCGGCCGGCTACGGGGTCAAACCACGAACCTTGCAGCAATTCCACTTTCTCGCTATCGCCAGTAGCGGCAATGGTAGCCTCGGCCAACTCCAATGCACGCTCATGCACGTCGGTGGCGGTAATCTTTTCAGCGCAATCGAGCTGCCCCAGCAATTGAACGCCTGAGCCAGTGCCTAGATCTAAGACGCTGCCCACTGGGCTTACTGGCGTGGATTGCAGCAGCGAAAGGCTTGCCGCACCAACGCCAAGCACATGGTCTGGGCCGGGTACGTGGTCGACCAAGGATGCGTCGACGTCGGAGAAGATGAGACGGTTGGCGCCAACGATGATGTGGGGGCGGATATCGAGGGCAATGTAGGCCTTGCCATGGGCGTCGGCAAGCGCAACATTGGCATCCAGCAACTGGGTAGCCAGGCGCGCACCTACCGCCTCGCCTAAAAGCGTCGCCGGTAGGTGTTCATGCAGGAGGAAGAAGCGGATCAATAAATCCAATTGAGATTCGCTGTGCGCGGCGAGCGTAACTGGTGCGGGTTCGCCGCGGAAGAGGGCCTCGGTAACTTCCGGACCTAGGTGCCCGGCTATGCCATCGGTAGTAAAACCGGCGGCGGTAAAGACATCGGAAAGCTCTTCGGCCAGCTTGGCTAGCGCGGTGGCATCAAAGTCGGGGCCAAAAGCGGTCGTCATGAAAGCAGGAATCCTTTACTTTTCTTCGTGATCGATGATGTCGTGGTGTGCCTCAATAGGTCGGGCGGTGCCGCCGGATACCTGTGGGGCGTGGGCTTGGTTATAAAGCTGCCGGTTCATGGCTGGCTTGTACACGTTTTTCTCGCGCTTATCCTTCTTTTCACCTCGGCCGTTGCCAATCACCACTGCTATCCAGGGGAGGGGAAACGTCACGCCTACAATGATGGCGGCTAGAAGCCACCAATGCATATAGAGGAAAAAGCCGGCGATGAGCAGGGAAGGAACGCGCAAAAACTGGAAGATTCCGTACTGAATTTCGCGGCGCTTGCGGTCCTGGCCAGGCGTGAGCTTGGCATCTGTGATGAGATAGCGCTCTTTTTTGCCTAACAACCTAGATTCGGCTCCCCTCGTGCGCGTCGGCGTTCCCTCGATAAGGGGAGAGGGGCGCAGTGGCTGGCGTGCATGACGTGTACATGTTCTCCAAGGGTAGCCGCCTGACTCGCAAAGTTCGATGCCGATGCGGCAAAATGGAGTGCGTGACTACGACTACGAAGACAATTGAACGGCCAGATATTCGTGAAGACACTTCGACGACGGATAATGACACGCCGAAGTTCTTCCACTACGTCAAAAAGGATCACATCCTCGATTCCGCGGTGAACGGCAAGTATGTCGTTGCGCTGTGCGGCGAAACATTCCCGGTGACCAAGCAGGCAAAGCCGGGTTCTCCGGTGTGCCCCGATTGTGAGCGTGTGTATAAGGGTCTGCGCCGCAAGTGAGGACTTTTAAGAAGACTAACCTTCGCGCCTGGCAGCAATCCGCCCTCGATAAATTCCTCGCCACTAAGCCGCAAGACTTCATGGCGGTGGCGACCCCAGGCGCCGGAAAGACTACCTTCGCCCTGCGCATTGCCACCGAGCTCATGGAAGACCGTACGGTCGAGCGCGTAATCGTGGTGGTGCCTACCGAGCACCTCAAGACCCAGTGGTCTAGCGCTGCCGCACGCGTAGGTCTGGCCCTAGATCCGGCGTTTAGCAATTCCTCCGCCGTTAATCCCTCGATGGACGGCATTGTGGTGACTTACGCGCAGGTGGGTATGCACCCCTTTAAGCACCGCGCTGTGGCCTCTGCCCGGCGCACTTTGGTGATCCTTGACGAGATTCACCATGCAGGCGACGCCAAGAGCTGGGGAGATGGCGTCAAGGAAGCTTATGATGATGTCAATCACCGCCTGGCTTTGACCGGTACGCCTTTCCGCTCCGACGACTCGCCCATTCCATTCGTCCAGTACGTGGACGATGGGGAGGGGCACAAGGTATCCCGCTCGGACCATACCTATGGCTATGGCGATGCGCTTGCCGACGGCGTCGTGCGCCCCGTTGTCTTTCTTTCTTACTCTGGCGAAGCCCGCTGGCGCGATTCGGCCGGTGAGGAACATGCAGCCCGTTTGGGCGACATTATGAATGCGGAGCAAACCGCCCGAGCGTGGCGCACCGCTTTGGACCCCAAGGGCGAGTGGATTCCTGCGGTGCTGCAGGCGGCGCATACCCGCCTGATGCAAATGCGGCGCAATATGCCGGATGCAGGCGGCCTCGTGCTGGCTTCGGATACGACGACCGCACGCGCGTATGCCAAGATCCTCAAACAGCTTTCTAATACGCCAGTGTCGGTGATTTTGTCTGATGATCCCGGCTCCTCGGACCGCATTCAGGAATTTTCTGAGTCCACCGATGAGTGGATGGTGGCGGTCCGCATGGTGTCCGAGGGCGTCGACGTCCCGCGCCTTGCGGTGGGCGTTTATGCTACCTCGGCGTCGACTCCTCTCTTTTTCGCCCAGGCCATCGGCCGCTTCGTGCGCTCGCGCATGCCGGGCGAGACGGCATCGGTTTTCCTTCCATCGGTTCCTGTGCTGCTGGGCTTGGCGGAAAATATGGAAAAGTCCCGCGACCACGTCTTGGGTGAAGAAAAGCCCGACAAGGAAGGTTGGGATGACGACCTGCTAGAGCAGGCGAATCAGAAGAAGACCGAACCAGACATGCTGGAGAAGTCATATGAGTCGCTTGGTGCCGAAGCAGAGTTTTCGGGACTGCTCTACAACGGTTCTCAGTTCAATACTGGGGATATGACCACTGATGAGGAAGCGGACTTCCTTGGCATTCCCGGGCTACTTGATGCGGACCAGGTAAAAGATTTGCTGCGCAAGAAGCAATCCGAGGAAATGGATCGCCGCGAAGCGGAGGAAAAAGCGCGACGCGCGGCTGAGGCGGAGGAAGCCCACCGCCGTAAGCTCTACGGCATGGACTATGCGCCGGCCTCACGGAAGAAGTCTATGGAGTCTGAGTCCAGCGACACCGGAGTCGTCGATGAGCTAGGCCAGCTGCGCAAAGAACTCAACACGGTAGTCTCCATCGCTGCCCAGCGCTCGGGCCGCCCGCACGGTGCTATCCATACTGAGGTGCGCAAGGCCTGTGGCGGCCCGCCCACCGCGCTGTGCAATGCCGAGCAGCTGCGCGAGCGCATCGAATACCTGCGCAAGTGGTAGAACAGCTCACGGTGGCTAGAGAGTAGTTACGCAGAAAGCCCGCACCGAAAAAATTGGTGCGGGCTTTCTGCGCTCCTGCAGCTGCAGCGATTAGTCGAGGTAATCGCGCAGAACCTGCGAACGAGAGGGGTGGCGCAGCTTCGACATCGTCTTGGACTCGATCTGGCGAATGCGCTCGCGGGTAACTCCGTAGACCTGGCCAATCTCGTCTAAAGTGCGCGGCATACCGTCGGTCAAGCCAAAGCGGAGGCGAACCACGCCGGCTTCACGCTCGGACAGCGTAGTCAGCACGTCTTGGAGCTGATCCTGTAGCAAGGTGAAGGATACGGCATCGACCGCAATGACGGCCTCGGAGTCCTCGATGAAGTCACCCAACTGGGAATCGCCTTCGTCACCGATGGTCTGATCCAAGGAAATGGGCTCGCGAGCATATTGCTGGATTTCGAGCACCTTTTCCTCGGTGATATCCATCTCCTTCGCCAGCTCCTGCGGGGTAGGCTCGCGGCCCAAGTCCTGCAAGAGCTCGCGCTGGATGCGGCCCAGCTTGTTGATGACTTCCACCATGTGAACTGGGATGCGGATGGTACGAGCCTGGTCAGCCATGGCACGGGTAATGGCCTGGCGGATCCACCAGGTGGCGTAAGTGGAGAACTTATAGCCCTTGGTGTAATCGAACTTCTCCACCGCGCGGATAAGACCCAAGTTTCCTTCCTGAATGAGGTCCAAGAAAGCCATGCCACGGCCGGTGTAGCGCTTGGCCAAGGAAACCACCAGACGCAGGTTGGCCTCCAGCAGGTGGTTCTTGGCCTTGCGGCCATCGCGGGCGATGCTGCGCAGGTCGCGCTTTTCCATGGGGGAGAGCTTGGCAGCTTTATCGCCTTCGGCGCGGGCCTTCTCCATCTCATCCATGCGGTGCTGTGCGTACAGGCCAGCCTCGATGCGCTTGGCTAGGGAAACCTCTTGCTCGGCGTTGAGTAGGGCGACCTTACCAATCTGCTTGAGATAGGCACGGACGGAGTCAGCAGAGGCGGTTAACTGCGCATCCTTGCGTGCCTGACGCAGCGCAGCGGACTCTTCCTCGTCCCAGACGGAAGAGGAGTCTTCCTCTTCTTCCTCATCGTCGTCGTCCAAGTCCTCTTCGAGGTCTTCGCCGGCGTCGAAGTCATCATCGTCTTCGATGTCCGCATTGGTGGGATCGAAGTCGACGTCTTCGTCGTGCTCGTCCTCCTCGAGCTCCTCTTCTGCTTCCGGCTGTGCCTGCTTGTCGGACTCGGCTGGGGATTCCTGCTTCTTTGCCGCGGATTTGCGGACCGTCTTCTTAGTGGCCTTTTTGGCAGACTTCTTAGTGGTCTTCTTGGCCGACTTTTTGGCGGTCTTCTTCGCAGTCTTCTTGGCTGTTTTCTTAGCGGTCTTTTTGGCCGTCTTCTTAGCCGTCTTTTTCGCGGTTTTCTTTGCCGTCTTCTTGGCGGTCTTCTTTGCAGGAGTAGATGCCTCAGCGGCGTTTTCGCCCTCGCCGAGTGCCTGGTCTGAAGATTCAGTGGCTGCCACGTACGCCCTTTCGACTAACTTCTTGATTGAAACAGCTCAGTGCGCCCTAGTTGGGCGCTCGTGCATCAGTGTGATGTTAACGCGTTGTGGCCTTATGCAGGCCAGACACGCCCTAGAGCTATTTAACTTAGGATCGACCGCCCAGTATAGAGGATCTTTCCAATCTGCCGGTGGATAGGGTCACCTGCAGTGCGTAAACATTACGGTTTCAAACCGTCTACCGCCGCCATCGCAGCTCCGACAATTCCTGCGCGATTGCGCAGTTGTGCAGGCATGACGGGGGTTTCAATATCAAGGTGTGGGCCCCACTTTTCAAACTTACGGGAAATCCCACCCCCAATGAGGAAGGCCTGCGGGTTAAAAAGCTTTTCATATTCCGCGAGGACCTTGTTGAGTCGTTTAGTCCACTGCTTGTACTTGAGTTCCTCGCGGTCCTTCACGGCCGAGGACGCAATTTTCTCAGCCTCGTCATCGCCCACCATCAGGTGCCCCAGTTCGGTATTGGGGAACAACTGGCCGTCGAGGAAGAAGGCCGAACCGATACCGGTGCCCAGGGTTAGGAAGATTACGGAGCCGTGCTTGGCGATGTCCTCTCCGTAGGCAACCTCGGCTAGTCCCGCCGCGTCGGCGTCGTTAAGCACGGCAAAATCCGAATCCAGGTAGTCCGCAAAGAGTTCTGTGGCGTTGACGCCAATCCAATCCTTGGAAATATTTGCCGCAGTCTCGACTTCTTGGTTGCGAACCACGGAAGGCAGGGTGATGCCAACGGGGCCGTCCCACTGCTTTTCCTGCACGATTTGAGCTACTACCTTGGCAACATCATGCGGGGTAGATGGCTGTGGGGTGGCGATCTTCATACGCTCGCCCACGAATTCGCCGGTGGCAAGGTCCACCTCAGCGCCTTTAATGCCGGAGCCGCCGATATCGATGCCAAAGGAATGGCCAGAAAGAGTAGTCATGTCCGACAGTCTAGAAGAAGGCACAATAGTTGGCATGACTGAGCAGATCGATTTTTGCCAATTGCGGGATTTTGCCGTTTCTACCGCCACCCGGGCTGCGGAATTAATTACTGCGCGGCGCGCAGAACTAGTCGCAGGTGACGGCATCGCGGCGCATACCCACACCAAGTCCAGCGACGTAGATCCAGTAACGGAGGTCGATACCGCGACAGAGGAGTTCATTGCCACCACCATTCGCACCCAACGCCCCGGGGATGGAATTTTTGGCGAAGAAGGCGCCAATGTGGAATCAACCAGTGGCGTTACCTGGATTGTCGATCCGATTGATGGCACCGTGAATTTCCTCTACGGGGTGCCGGACTACGCCGTATCCATTGGTGCGGAATACCAAGGTCACCTCGTCGCTGGCGCGGTGGTCAACGTGGCGCGCGGGCGCACCTATGCGGCCGCAGCTGGGCAGGGCGCTACGGTCACCGGACCAGACGGAATTGAGCACGCACTGCGGTGCGGCCAGACACAAGATCCTGCGTTGGCATTGGTGGCGACCGGCTTTGGTTACGAAGTCGACCGGCGAGCAGCCCAAGCCGAGCTCCTCACCAAGCTCCTGCCTAATGTACGTGATATTCGCCGCATCGGCGCTGCCGCGCTCGACTTATGCAGGGTGGCAGAGGGGACCGTTGATGCCTACTTTGAGCACGGCATCAATGCGTGGGACTTCGCTGCCGGGGCAATCATTGCTCGCGAGGCAGGTGCGGTGGTGCGCCATCCAGGCTTTGATAAAGGCTCCGCTGACGGTGAACTTACCTGGGCCGCGGGGGCAGATTTGGCCCCCGCATTCGAAGAGCTTTTAGCAGCGCACAGGGCCACGGACGTGCTGCGGGGGTAATAGTTTCCCGCGCCGGCGAGCGGTGATATGACATCTAGCCATTTGTGCTTTACTATGCGCGATCGATAAATACCATTCCTTAGAGCAACTTGACCATTAGGGGCGTGCATTATGGCCACCGATTATGACGCACCGCGCCGGCGCGCGGAAGATGAACTCGAAACTGATTCCTTAGAAGGACTCAAAGCCGCTGAGAGCGATAACAACGGCATGGACGATGACGGAGAAATCGTCGAAGCCTTCCAGCCGCCAACAGTAGACCTCACGGGCGAGGAGCTTAATGTTGAGGTAGTTCCACGTCAGGAAAATGAGTTTACCTGCGGTTCGTGTTTCCTAGTGCAGTCCAATAAGCGTTACTCCCACGAAGAGGACGGCCAGCCAATCTGCAAGGATTGCGCCTAAAAGGAATACGCAGCAGAAACGAAACCCCGCACTTGGCAACCTTCTACGTGCCGAGTGCGGGGTTTGCTGTAGCAACCACCAAAATTTTGGTGGTGTGCAAAGTCATTAAAGATTAGTGCTGCTCCGGAACAAAGGCGTGGAGCAAGGCCTCCGGATCCTTCGAGGCGATGAGCCAATAAGGAGTATCATCTTCTGGATCATCGAGCACCATCATGGCGTGCTCATCCACCCAAGCGTGGGAAACCAAAAACGCCGCGGGATCGAACTGCGGACCTAGCGCATTGCGCCGCGCAGATTTGGGAACGGTGATAGACCGCGACACGACGTCGTTAGGCAATTGGGCATCTTTGACCGTGAGCCAACGCGTTCCATCCGGGTCCCGCTCTACCTTGATGACTGTATTGGACCAGGTAATAAGTACCCATACGGCGATAGCACCAAGGAGGATCGCGGGAATAATGGTCCACCACATGGAGCGGTTAAGGCCAGCGGTAGCGGAAGTAAGCCCCACGATGGCGGCTGCAAAAAGCCAAAAGTACCAAGGGACCCATTGGCGTTCGCGGTAGAGCACCTGAGGGGCCACCGTGCCCTGTGCCGAAGCGGCGCTTGACGGTGCCGGAGTTGCGGAAGTAGCAGATGTATCAGACACGTCTAGTCAGTCTAGACCACACGTGCCGCAGAATGAACCTCCCAAGGCAGGTAGGATTGGCCAGGTGACTGACTCGATTCCGCATTCTCAGCCAGAAAGCCCCTTTGGGGACGTTAAAGTCAAGCGCCTGGATAAGGAGCTTCCACTACCGCACCGTGCCCACCGTGGTGACGCCGGTGCAGACCTCTATGCAGCCGAAGCTCTTACCCTGCAACCCGGCGAGCGCGCCCTCGTCGGCACCGGGATTGCCATTGCGCTGCCGCTAGGAACGGTCGGCTTAATTCACCCGCGCTCCGGACTAGCCGCCAAGCAAGGGCTTTCCATTGTCAATACCCCGGGCACGGTAGATGCCGATTACCGCGGGGAGATCAAGGTCTGCCTCATCAACCACGACCGGCACACTCCCATTGAGATCGAACGCGGAATGCGCATCGCTCAGCTCGTGGTCCAGCGCGTAGAGCTGGTGGGGTTTGCTGAGGTTGAAGAATTGGATGACACTGTCCGCGGAGCCGGTGGCTATGGCTCTACCGGTGTGTAGTTAAAGCAGTAGAGACTCAACGAAACTTTTAGAAAGGACGTAGCACTCATGGGAATCTGGCCCTTTGGCAAGAAAAACGAGGAAGAAAAGAAGGCTCAGGACAAGCCTGCAGCACAAAGTGAAAAGCCGGCGGACCCCACTTCCGCGGATGCGGAGGCGCAGGAGACTTATGCTCCAGTAGGCGACACCGCAGCAGATGCCGCGGCGGCTTCTGGCAATGAACCTCGCGAATTCGCTCATGATGCCATCAACGGCCAGACCGGCCCCTTTGATGGCGACTCCGTCGATATCGAGACCTTCGATTTCAGCGACTTTTCCATTGGCGTATTAGATCTGGGGTCCCTGCGCATCCCACTGCCAAAAGAATCCCAGGTACAGGTGGAGATGGGTGAACAAGGCCCACGAATGCTGCACATCGTGACCAAGGTAGGGCGAATTACTCCAGTAGCCTTTGCTGCCCCGCGTAAGCCAGGCCAGTGGGCAGAATCCGTGGAGGAAATTAAGGAGGGCATGAGCCGCGACGGTCTTACCGTAACTACCGAGCCAGGGCCTTGGGGTGCCGAGGTCGTGGGCAAGAACGACAACGGCCAGGTCCGCGTCATCGGCGCAGATGGTCCGCGCTGGATGCTGCGCATGACCCTGGCCGCGCCGGCCGGTATGGAAGCCGACCTCGCTGACATGGCCCGCGAGGTTGCCGCCCGGACCTTCGTCTACCGCGGGGAAGACCCCATCTTGGCGGGAAATGCTTTGCCGGTCATCATGCCTGAGCAGCTCGTAGAGCAGGTCAAGCAGGCTATGGACCAGCGCCAGCAAGAACAGCAGGCAGCCGCTAATGCTCAAAACCACCCAGAAAACGGAGTGGGCGGCCCTGATCCTGCGGCAGAAGCAGAGGCGGAGCAACACTTGCGCGATTTGGGCGGTACCCCACACCAGGGTGAGAATGGATCGTCCCCGCAGAATCCCGATGAGGGCTCTGCACCTAATTCCAAGAACTAGGCAAAGCAGTAAACCACGTGACACATTCTTCCTCGCCGCAACCTTCCCCGGACGCTAAGAACCTGGACTCTGAGGAGTCTGCTGCCGAACCCACCCTGCTGGAGCAAATGGGAGGCTTGTCAGGGCTCATCTCGGCCACCTTGCCGGTCATTGTGCTGATTCCTGTCAATAACTTCTTTGGGCTGGGACCAGCCTTGGCGGCGGCGCTCGGCGTGGCCGTTGTTATTGCACTCTGGAGGGTAATCCGTAAAGAGACCCTGCAGCCAGCCATATCGGGTCTGCTGGGAGTGGCCCTTTGCGCAGCCATCGCCTGGTTTACCGGTGATGCCAAAGGGTATTTCTTGTACGGCATTTGGATGTCGTTGGCGCTGTGTATTGCCGCGGTACTATCAATCCTCTTTCGGTGGCCCGCTGTGGGTGTCATCTGGAAGGGGATTAATGGCGAGGAAATGCAGTGGCAAAAGGTTGCCCAGGCGCGCCGGGCCTATGCCATCGCTACTGGTGGGTGGGCGGTTATCTTCCTGGCCCGTTTTGTTGTTCAGCGCGCCATTTATGATGCGGATGCAACCACGGCCTTAGGGGTGACCCGAATCTTGATGGGGTGGCCATTGACGCTTCTAGTTACGGCGCTGACCGTGTGGATGGTGCGCCGCGCGGATGCAGCCGTTGACGCAGCGGCGGGCGCAGGTGAGCACACTAACGCAGAACGAGAACCAAAGTCTGAGGCAGAAGATGACTGAATCAACGATGAGCCGCGGCGATAGTCTTGAGGTCACCATTGACCGCATGGCGCACGGCGGGGAAGGAATTGGCCAGGCGCCGGATGGGCGAGTGGTATTCGTTCCTCGCGCTTTTCCTGGTGACGTCGTAAAAGCTACGGCCGGCCGTGTAAAGAAGTCGTTCATTAAGGCAGAGCTGGAAAGTGTACTAAGTCCTGGGTCGTTGCGCGTTCCATCGTCTTGTCCTGCAGCCGCGCAAGGAGCAGGCTGCTGTGATTTCGCCGAGCTGGATCCCGCGGCCGAAACAGGAATCAAGGCAGAGATCTTGTCGGAGCAGCTGCGCCGAACCGGCGTTGTCACCGGTGAGGAACTGAAAATTGAGCAGCACACCCTAGAGCCGGTTCGGGGATGGCGCACGCGGGTGAGGTGGGGCGTCGATAAGCAAGGGCGCGCCGGAACCCGTCAGCGTCGGTCCAATGAACTCATTACGGAAGCTGCGTGTACGCAGCTGGCTCCGGGATTGGCAGAGGGGCTCGTTGGAGAGGGCGCGCGCCGGTTTACCCCAGGTGCTGAGGTTATCGCCGTTCTCGATGGCGAGGGCAACCGCCACGTGGTGGAAACCCGCAAGGCCCCGCGCGGGCGCCGCGTGGAGATCATCCGTGAGGTGGTAGAAGGCAGCGGCAAGGTGCACGAGCATGTCGACGGGCGGACGTTTAGCTTTCCTGCTACCGCCTTCTGGCAGGCCCACATCCACGCACCGGCCGCGTATACCGATCTGATAGCGGAGTGGCTCGGGGGCCGCGAGTACCAAGAGCACACCGCCTGGGATCTCTACGGTGGCGTTGGCCTATTCGTTCCCGCACTGGCCCATGCCGTGCAGGGCAAGGTTATCTCCGTGGACTACTCACCGGCGGCTACAGCGGGGGAACAGGCCGGTCTGGCAGACTGCGAGGTGGAAATAAAGTCCGCGAAGGTGGAGCAGGTCGCCGCACAGCTTCCCAAGCCTGGCGCTGTAGTCCTTGATCCGCCGCGCACCGGAGCAGGGGAGGACGTGATTCGTTCCGTGGCGGCCG
Organism: Corynebacterium sp. MSK158; assembly: GCF_030229085.1. Taxonomy (NCBI): domain Bacteria; kingdom Bacillati; phylum Actinomycetota; class Actinomycetes; order Mycobacteriales; family Corynebacteriaceae; genus Corynebacterium; species Corynebacterium sp. MSK158. The sequence goes on along the minus strand of NZ_JASPHJ010000003.1, from coordinate 35,413 downwards.
CTGCACCCCAGGCGGTCGTTCACGTGGGATGTGACCCCGCTACCTTCGCGCGCGACATGGGATACTGGAACCAGCACGGATACGGAATAGAAAAGATGGCACTCATTAACGCGTTCCCTGGAACGCACCACTTTGAAACGATTGCTCTCATTACCCCTGCCTGATGAGCCTTTATGGCTCCGAGGCGGGGTGCGGCACGGCGCCGCGCCGTTCTCGGAATATTGACCGATATAATATTCACCGCCCGCCGCGGGTACGGTAGAAAAGAAGAACTAAGCACAGAAGGAGTTGAAGGCCGCTCCATGACTATCTTGGATACCATTAACTCGCCGCAGGACCTCAAGGCACTGTCTGCAGACAAGCTTGAGGAGCTGGCGGCAGAGATTCGGCAGCGCCTCATTGACAAGGTCTCCGTCACGGGCGGACATTTGGGGCCTAACTTGGGCGTGGTGGAATTGACCATTGCGTTGCACCGCGTATTTGATTCTCCGCGCGAGCCGATTATTTTTGACACTTCGCACCAGTCCTATGTGCATAAGATGTTGACTGGGCGCACGGATCAATTCGATACCTTGCGGCAAAAGGACGGCCTTTCGGGGTATACGGACCGCGGCGAGTCCGAGCATGACTGGACCGAGTCCTCCCACGCTTCGGCGTCGCTGTCTACGGTCGATGGCTTGTCAAAGGCCTTCAAGATTCGCGGCAACGGTCACCGCAATGTCATCGGTGTTGTCGGTGATGGCGCCCTCACCGGCGGCATGTGCTGGGAGGCGTTAAACAATATCTCGGAGGATAAGGGGCGCAATGCGGTCATCGTGGTCAATGACAACGGCCGTAGCTATTCGCCCACCATCGGTGGAATCTCTGAGAATCTTGGCCGCATCCGCTCCCAGCACGGTTATGACGAGCTCATGGAACAGGGCAAGCGTCGCCTGAAGCAAATGGGATGGGTAGGCGAGCGGGCCTTTGATGCCTTGCACGCTATGAAAGAGGGTGTCAAGTCCACCGTCTTGCCTACCGAGATGTTCCCGGAACTGGGCATGAAGTACATCGGCCCCATCAATGGCCACGATATCGATAGTTTGGTGCATGCCCTGACTTATGCCCGCGATTATGACGGGCCCATCATCGTGCACGTGGTTACCGAAAAAGGCCACGGATTTGCCCCGGCTGTCAATGAGCCGAAGGACCAGATGCACTCCACCGGTGCTATCGATCCGGTCACCGGCGTGGCTAAGGGCACCAAGCAACCTGGGTGGACGGCTGCCTTTTCAGAGGAGCTGTTAGCCGCTGCCGAAAAGCGCGATGACATCGTGGCCATTACCGCTGCTATGGCCGGTCCTACTGGGCTCGCTCCCTTTCAAGAGCGCTTCCCAGAGCGATTCTTTGATGTGGGAATTGCCGAGCAGCACGCAATGACCTCTGCCTCTGGTCTGGCGCTTGGCGGGATGCACCCCGTCGTGGCGGTGTATTCCACCTTCTTAAACCGCGCCGTGGATCAGGTCATTATGGATATTGCGCTGCTAAAGCTGCCGGTAACCATCGTGCTTGACCGCTCTGGGGTTACCGGTTCCGATGGCGCTTCGCACAATGGCGTGTGGGATATGGCGCTCATGAGCATTGTGCCAGGAATGCATATTGCCGCCCCGCGCGATGGCGCGCGCCTGCGGGAGCTCTTCCGGGAGTCGCTAGAGATTGAATCTGGCCCGTCCGTGGTCCGCTTCCCTAAGGGCAATCTGCTGCCGGATATGGAAGCGGTGGATACCTTGGGCGATGGCGTAGACATCCTGCACTATGGCGAAGCTGATGCCGGGGAGGACACCCCTGAGGTACTCATTGTTTCTATCGGGGCCATGTCCGCGCGCAGTATCGAGGCTGCGAAGCTGCTGGACGAGCAGGGCGTGAACGTTACCGTTGTTGACCCGCGTTGGGTAGCGCCGGTGGCAAGCTCTGTGGTGGCTCTCGCCGCTGACCACGACTTGGTGGTTACGGCAGAAGACGGCCTTGTACGCGGCGGTATTGGCTCCATGATTTCGGAGGCCCTCAGCGCAGCCGAGGTCGATACTCCTGTGCGCCGACTCGGCGTTCCGGGTTATTTCCCTAAGCACGGCTCCCGCGGCGAGGTTTTGGAAGAGTTCGGGTTGACGCCTGAGCTTATGGCGGCGTCAATAAGCGAGTGGCTAGAAAATCTCACTGCTGATGCCAACGCGCGAGGAGAAGAGAACTAAACCTAGCCTGCTAAATATTCCTAGAAAAGACCGTCCACGATAATCGGGGCGGTCATTTCTATTTGCCATTCGCGCGCGCCCTCCGCGCGGAGATACGCAGCGACGTCGCCTGGCTGCCGGATGGCGCCAGCGACAGAATCAGGTCCGCGGTGGCGCTTATCGGCGCGCACACCTACCTTCGCCCATACCGCTGCACGCACAGCGGCAGGGCGGATAAGGAGTTCGGATGGCATACCGAGCTCAGCGGCAAGATCGGCGATGTCCGCGCGGATAGTTTGGTAAATCTCCCATAGGTCCGGGTAGTCCTTGGCCCAGATGGTTTTGGAAGGAACCGGTTGTGGGGCGCGATGGACGCGAGGCCGCTGCTGCGGAGGAACGGCGCGGGCCTGGTGAAGTACAGCCATCCACTGGGCGGTGGCGCCCTTGCGCCGGCGGGGAAATCCCTTGACTCGGGCAAGATCGCGGGCGGTGGTGGGAAGGGTGCGCGCAATTTCTACCAGCGTCCTATTTGCTAATACCCGGCCGGGCGCAGTGTCCGTGCGCCGAGCGATAGCGTCGCGCTTGGCCCACAGCGCTCGAGCAGCAGCGAGCTGACTGCCGCTGCGCAAACTGGAGATGCCCCTCAGATCGCGCCACGTGTGCGGCTGGGGAGCGAAGTCTCCGGAATGTTCCTGGACTATGGCGGAAAATTCTTCTAAAGCCCAGTCCATCTTGTCTTGTTCGGCCAAAATATCGCGCAGGGCGTCGGCTAGCTCGAGAAGCAGTTCCACATCGAGCGCGGCGTAAGCCTTGAGTTCCTCGCTGAGCTGCGGGGTGGACCAGTCGGCGTCGCCGTAGCCCTTTTCCAATTCGACGTCAAAAAGCTCTGTGACCATAGTGCCCAGATTGGGCCGTTCAAATCCCGCGAGCCGTGCCGCCAGTTCCGTGTCAAAGATGGAGCCGGGAAAGAGACCGAGCCACCCGAGACAAGGCAAATCCGAATGGGCGGCGTGAATAATCCACTCCGCGCCGTTGAGCACTGGGGCAAGGGCGGCCGTAAGCTCCTCGCGGTGGCCTTCAGGGGCAAAAAGCATCGTGCCCGCGCCGCGGCGGCGAATTTGCACTACGAAGGCGCGATCATCGTAGCGATAGCCGGAGGCGCGCTCGGTATCGATGGCAAAGGGGCCCGTACCCGCGGCGAGGCGGGCTGCGGCCGCGGTGAATTCCTCCGGGGTAGCGAGCACCGGCGGGATGCCCTCGAGCGGCCGACTGCGCAATTCTGGCATATTAGCGGCCGAGCTCGGTGACGCCCTCAGGGGGTAGTCCGGCAACGTTGGCCAATACCTGGGCAAAGGCCTGCACGTGGGGTGCTAGATCGAGGCCTTCGGCAGTCCACGAAGCGCGCATTTCAATCTGGTAGGCGCGCGGTGGGCCGCCAATCTCGCCAAAACGCACGGAGGCGGTGGAGGTGACGGTGCCGCCCAAATTGGTGTGGCCGGCACCCTCCTGTTCTAAGCCTTCGTTGAGCCATTGCCACGCCACATCGGGCAAGAGTGGATCGCCGGCTACGGCGTCGTCCATATCGGCCTGAATATAGGCCACAAGGCGCATGGCGTCCTCCCAAGCTTCCTCAGCGCCCGGATCGTGGAGCAGGATGAGGCGACCAAAGGCGTCGCCCTCTGCATCGGTGGGCACGATATCTGGGTTGTCTTCGTTCCCCACTTCGAGGCCGATTGCGTGGCTAAACGGCGCAAGGCGTTGCGGTGGGCGAATGGAGCCTAGGGTTATCTCAGGGCGCAGGTCGGCTGCGTGCATGGACTCCACTGCTTGAGTGAAAGCAGCGGGGGTTGCTGGCTCGTGGCTTTCCGCCTGCCCGTGCAAAGGGGTGGGGGCGGAGGTCTCGGCGCTGCGTGGGGTGGTCGATTCGGAATTGCTCACGACGTTCAAGCTATAGTTTCGCGGCCTCTAGCTGGGGGAGGCGCGCCGATGCGTGGGCGTGTCGTCCTCCTCGTGGCCGGGAAGTGACAAGGTTCCATATCCAACTTATGATGGATATGTTCGTTAACCCAAAGGCTTCTGCAAAGGAGAACGCAATGGCGAAGCTTGACTACAAGAAACTCAACGCGGTTCAGCAATATTCCCAGCACGCAGTTTTTAAGGTGATTCCGGGCGCGCTCGGCACCGAGCGAGCGGAGATCATCGCCCAAGCGCAGGAGTTCTTTGCCGGCGTGGAAAAGGCTGGAAAGGTAACCGTGCGCGGCATTTATGACCTCACGGCTATGCGCGATTCCGCCGACTTCATGATCTGGTGGCACGCCGAGGAATTCTCTGACCTACAAAAGGTCTTCGGCGACTTCCGCCGCGAGACTACCCTGGGCCAAGTCAGCGAAGTGACCTGGGTGGGCAATGCCTTGCACCGTCCAGCAGAGTTCAATAAGTCCCACCTGCCCTCCTTCATCATGGGAGAGGAGCCCAAAGAGTGGATCTCGGTCTACCCCTTCGTGCGCTCTTATGACTGGTACACCATGGACGATGAAAAGCGCCGCCGCATCCTCATGGAGCACGGTATGCAGGCGCGCGACTACCCCGATGTGCGCGCAAATACCGTCCCAGCCTTTGCCCTGGGTGACTACGAGTGGATTTTGGCCTTCGAAGCGGACGAGCTCCACCGCATCGTCGACCTGATGTACCTGATGCGCTACACCGAAGCCCGCCACCACGTGCGCGAGGAGATTCCCTTCCACACCGGCCGCCGCGTCAAGGACGTAGCAGAGCTCATCGCAGTACTGCCCTAAAAGAAGCGCCGCCTAGCAGTAGCCCTGCTTGGCGACGTCCCTTTGCTGCGCTCCGTCACTAGCCTGCAAGTTAGGCTACTGGCGGGGCGCTCTTTCTTGTGCATGCCACCTTAGGCGGTGCCACCTTCTACCGGCTTTTCCTCCAAGTCCAGGCAGATGGAGTTGATGCAATAGCGCAGGTCGGTGGGGGTATCGTAGCCCTCGCCCTCAAAGACGTGCCCCAGGTGAGATTCGCAGTTGGCGCACAGTACCTCTACGCGGCGCATGCCTAGCGAATTGTCTTCGCGCTCAATGATTTTGTCCCCTGCGAGTGGGGAGAAGAAGGAAGGCCAGCCGCAGTGGGACTCAAACTTTTCCGTAGAGCGGAAAAGCTCCGTTCCACACGCGCGGCAAGAATAGACCCCCTCGGTGGTGGTATTGGTGTACTCGCCTACGTGGGGCGGCTCGGTGCCGGCTTCGCGCAGGACGTAGTATTCCTCGGGGCTTAAGCGCTGGCGCCATTCGGTATCGGCAATGAGCTTGAAATCGGTCATGGGCCGAGTCTAAACCGTGCTGCGCGCGGCACGCCACCAGCCGGCGACCGTAGCGAAAATTGCGACGATAAGCAGCGCCCATCCCACCGTTGCCGTGAAAAAATTCATCCAGCGACCAGCATCCGGGTGCGCTGTGGAAGCCCAAGAAACGGGAGCCAAATAGAAAAAGGCCGCAAACCACGCACCCGCAGAATGGAAAACCGAACGCTTGAGCACAACCGTAAACATCAATGGGAATAGCCACATGGAGTAATACTGCTGGCCAAGGGAAGACAGGAAGAAGATACCCACCATGATCGCCCCGCTGGTCGTTAGCGCCCACAAGGTCGGGTCGGAGTTGCGCCAGCGCAAAAGTCCGAGAATCGCTGCGGCCGAAAGCGCGGCAAATATCAACCACACGGTCCAATACAGTCCCGCGCCAAAGTCAACGTAGGCGTGGAAGCCTGCCCAGGAAGAATTGGCATAGTCACGGGTTTCTGAGAGGTAGGGCAGGAGGTTATCCACAAAGCCGCTAGCGCCCGGCACGAGCGGCCACGCTAGGAGGTTGAGAATTACCGGTAGGCCAATGCCAGTCGCGAGACTGCGCCATTGCAGCTTGACCAAGGGCAGGAAGAGCAACGGCGCAAATTGCGGCTTAATGACGATGGCCAAGCCAATGACCACGCCTGCCACCCAGCCCAGCCATGGGGTGCGCTCGGCGCGCACGAAAGCCCACAAGAACACGGCCATGCATAGCAAGAGAATGCCGTTGATATTGGTAAATGCGAGCGTATTGGTCACCGATTCTGTGACAAAGGCCAAAGCGATGGATACTGGCCATACTGCCGAAGTAAGTGTGCGGCCCACCGTAAGGGTGAGCACAGCTAGCGCTGCCACGATTGCAGCCGCGTTGGCGACGATGAATAGTCCCCGTGCCAACGAAAAATCGATGTGCGCTAGTGGTGCGAGCAGCAACGTGGCTCCCGGGGTATACAGGTACAGCGGGTCAACGTGGTTATAAGCCTGCTCATAGACTAGCTGGCCAGTGGACATGCGTGTCACAGCGTTATACACGGTGGTGAAATCATCCGTCGGCGTGCCATTGCGCGCGATGATGAAAACGCGATGCACAACAAGCAGGATGGCCACGGGCCAGGCGGCGGCATTGGTTCGGGAATTCACGGCCCCTTAGTCTACGGCCTAGCGGGCGCGGGAATACCGCAGAAACACCGTGCCATCCTGATCGGCCGCGACATTTTCTAACTGCATGCGGCGATGGGAATGCTCGCCCCTAAAGGTCGCCATGGGAGTTTCCACGCCGGTAGATAGATGTGGGTCCAGGGTCAAATACATCTGGTCGATGGCATCGATGTCTACCAGCTGCCCTATCATTCCTGGCCCGCCCTCACAGAGCACGCGCTTAAACCCGCGGTCCTTTAAGACGGAAATGTAGTCCTGCACGGTTCCTTCGCCAGCATCGCAGACTTCCGCGCCTGTGGATTCGATGGTCGCGATGCGCTTTGCGAGCTCCTGATCGTCCCTGCTGCTATGGGGGACCAGGATGATGGGAGGGGTAGTAAAACCCGTGAAGAAATCCGAGGTGACATCAAACTCAAGGCTGCGGGAAGGCACCGCAATCGGAGCCGGCCGCGAACCATCTCCGTTAGGTTTTACTCCGGAGTAGTCCTCCGCGCGCACCGTTTGCGCACCCACCAGCACGACCTCTGCCCAGTTACGTAGCGCAGCAAAAAGCTGCCCATCAGTGTCATTTCCCATGTCTTCGGAAACGTGGTTCATGGTTGCCGAGCCGGTTAGCGTGCTGACCATATTTGTGCGGACGGTGAATGCATCACCGGAATCGGGGCCCAATAGCGAAGAGATATCCATGCCTTCCCAGCCTAGTCAAGGCACCAGATGCCCAGCACAGCAAAGTACCGGGCATAGCCACAGGAGAGGGGCCTACACCAAGCGGATGAGTATTACGCCAACCAAGATCACTGCAATGCCGGCTACCTGGCGCATGGCGACGCGCGCACCCCGCATCCGATCAATGAGCACGGAGCCCAACATGGAACCAAGAAGTGTTGCCACCACAGTAAGCCCAGTGCCAATCTGCGGTACTAAGGCCGCGTTGCCAAAGACAAACATGGCTCCCAAGGCGCCGCCTGCCCACATCCACCACGGGTTAGCCTTTCCCTCGGGACGCTCAATGCGAGGGCGCCAGCGCAAAACAATATTGAGCATTACGAGCGCGGAAACGCCAATACTAAAAGACACCAAAGCCGCACTAACGGGCGATCCGGTGATCTGCCCCAGGTGGCCGTTGATGGCGGATTGGCATGCGGTAAAGCAACCAAAGACAAAGCCGGCGAGGCGCCAAAGCCACAACGCCATAGCGCTGTCTTCTTGCTTCGTCGGCGCGCCGGGGCTGGCGACGATAGAAATCACTCCACCGAGAACAACTAGTGCCCCAAGGGCGCGAACCAGGGACAGTGGGGAAGTGGGGGAGTCAAACAGCCCAAAATGGTCGATGACAAGGCCCATCATGATTTGGCCCGCGATGGGAAGGACTACGGTCTGAACCGCACCCAGATGAGGAAACAGCAGGATATTTCCAGTAAGCGCAACCACGCCGAGCAGACCACCGAACCAAATCCACAGCGGTTCCCCAAAGGCACGGGAAATGCCAAACTCGCCGCCGGTCACGGCTGTTGCAATGACAAGCAACGTCAACGTGCCCACGGCAAACGAGATGAGCGAAGAGGAAAACGGCGTGCCAGTAGACGCGCGAAGGCGCGTATTAACCAGGGTCTGAACGGGTAGAACGAGTCCGGCGATAATGCCTAAGAGAATCCACAACACGTCGGGACACTTTACAGACATATAAAGAAACCCGCCCAAGCTCCTATGGAGTGGAGCAGTGGGCGGGATATTGTGGTCCTAACTGGGATTGAACCAGTGACCTTTCCGGTGTGAACGGAACGCTCTCCCACTGAGCTATAGGACCTTGCGGTGGCTAAATCTACACCGCACCAAATTCAAACACCTAATTGGCTGGGCAGTGGTGCACATCAGAGGGAGGCGGCCTGTGGTCCACTGCCTTCGGAGAATCACACCAGTGTGTTTTGGGATGGCCCGAATGTGAAAAACGGGTGCCGGAAAGAATGCCGCTGGGCTGGGGATTTGGAAACTGGCGCGGAGCACGATAATGTTTCTTCTCGCACCGCAACGGTACAAAGTTTGCGGGGCAATGCGGATGTAGCGCAGTTGGTAGCGCATCACCTTGCCAAGGTGAGGGTCGCGAGTTCGAGTCTCGTCATCCGCTCCACGCTTTTCTAAGGGTTTGCCTGTGAAGAGTGATTCTAAATGAATAGCGCGCGATTAGCTCAGTGGGAGAGCGCTTCCCTGACACGGAAGAGGTCACTGGTTCAATCCCAGTATCGCGCACAAGGACTTTGTCCTAGAAACCGGGCCTGGTTTCGCATGCGGATGTAGCGCAGTTGGTAGCGCATCACCTTGCCAAGGTGAGGGTCGCGAGTTCGAGTCTCGTCATCCGCTCCAACACTGTATTGTGTGAGGCGGTATCGCCACGGTGGAATGGCCGAGTGGTGAGGCAACGGTCTGCAAAACCGTGCACACGGGTTCGATTCCCGTTTCCACCTCAACTTCTTAATGCCTTCGGGCATTAAGCGCGATTAGCTCAGTGGGAGAGCGCTTCCCTGACACGGAAGAGGTCACTGGTTCAATCCCAGTATCGCGCACGAGAGTCCTCTTTGGGACTCTGCAACAAACTCCGGTTTGTTATGCGGATGTAGCGCAGTTGGTAGCGCATCACCTTGCCAAGGTGAGGGTCGCGAGTTCGAGTCTCGTCATCCGCTCAGGTGAGCCGCCCTAGAAATAGGGTGGCTTTTCGCATGTCTAGCTAGGATCGCAGGGTGACCAGCTGCTGGTTGCAGTAGCCACAGTGGAAGGGGTAGCGATGCCACGCAATGTTTTAGTTCCGCTACTGGTGGGTGCCTCAGGCTGCCTGTCACTCTTGGTAGGAAGCGCACTATTTGCTGTGGGGCTATCGGAGGCGGATACCGGTGGCAATTCCGGTAACGCGATTTGGCCCTACGCTCTCATCGTTGCAGGTACGGTTTCGATAGTCACTGCCTTGATGCTGACTGGTCCTGCATTTGAAAGTAGGCGTGCTGGGGAATGCTGAGGGAGGCAGCTCCAATCATTGAGTTGGCATTCCTTAAATAGTGATAAATGCCTCTTTTTATTCAAGGCGGGGAACTTGTGCGCACTACAGCCCGACATATGACTCGACGCGCTGCTTATCGCGATTGCCGCTCAGGCAAACCGCGCGGCTAGTATGTCTGACAATTCAACTTGTGCATTTTTAACACAAAAGGAGCTATATATGGGCTACCGCGTACCTTGGCTGCGCCGCACGGCGGCAGCAGTAGGCACTGCAGCACTGGTTTTGGGCGGGTCAATGCCGGCCGCCTTCGCGCACGATTCCGTTATTGGCGGTTCGGTCAAAGACGGCGACCAACTCGACGAGTTTCCGAAGGAAATCACCCTCGAGTTTTCTGGTATCCCCAAAGAAGACTTCAACACCTTTGCCGTGACCAACGTGGATACTGGTGAAAAAGTCTTTAGCCAGGAACCAAAGCTCCATGAGCGGGATCTCACCATTGAAACTCCTGCGGATGTCCATCCTGGGCCGGGTAATTACCAGGTGGGCTTCCAGATCACGTCTTCGGACGGACACGCTACCCGCGGGGGAGTGGAATTCTCCGTCAAGGGTGACTCCACCGAGAGCACCGAGGCAGCTGCTGCTGAATCGTCGTCCCAGGATGGGGATGAGGGCCTGCCGATCGCGCTTAAAATCATCCTGGGTGTGGGCGGCGTTTTGGCAATTGCCGCAGTAGTTGCCCTATTTATTGCCAAGTCTCGTCGCATTGATTCGGAAGGTGAAAAATAATGTCCAAGATTTCTAGCATCGCCCTTGTGGGCTTGACTGTGGCCGGCCTCGCCCTGGCGGGTTGCTCACCACAAAACCAAAATGATTCCACCGAGTCGAAGGCAGATGCTTCCACTAGTGTCGGGAAAACATCCTCCGCTGCGGAATCTAAAGAACTGACCTTTGAGGATGCTGTCGTGCGCGCCAATGAGGACAAGGACATGACCGCCATCTTTGGCACCTTGGTCAACCATTCCGATAAGGACATCACCATCACTGGATTTTCCACCAGTCTCAATGCCAAGGTGAACCAGATGCATGAGACTGTCGATGGCAAGATGCAGGAAATGTCGAGCCCATTGGTAGTTAAAGCTGGCGAATCCCACGAGCTGGCACCTGGTGGTGACCACTTCATGCTCATGGAGATGGAAAACCACATCGCTCCCGGCGAATCCCTTGACCTCAAAGTGGAACTAGAGGGCGGCGAAGAGCTCGATCTGGGCGAGATTCAAACGCGCAGCATGCCCGCCGGCGATGAGGACTACGGCGATATGGCAGGCCACGGTATGGAAGGCCACGGTATGGAAGGCCACAATCACTAGCTATGTCTGGATTCAGCAGAAGGGGGTTTCTCACTGGCGCTGCGGTATCGACCAGCGCCTTCGCGTTGGCTGGCTGCGCTGATCAGGGCTCTTCCCCGGATGCTCAGGCGCAGGATGGGCCTGCGCTTGCCGACGCCCTCGTGGCATTCGACGGTAAACATCAAGCGGGTATCGCTACCGCAGCGCAGGCCCACCTGAATTTGGTGGGGTTTGACCTTAAAAGGGACGTCGACAAGCGGGGGTTCGCCAGCCTCATGAAGCTGTGGACCGAGGATGCGCGCGCGCTGTGTACAGGGGAGGCGCCGCTGGGCACGCTGGAGCCAGAAATGGTGCAGCAACCCGCGAACCTGACTATCACGTGCGGTTTAGGCGAAGAGGTTTTTAACCTGCTCGGAGTGGACAAGCCCCAGTGGCTGGGAGATGTCCGTTCTTTTCAACGCGATGCGCTGGAGCCCGAGTGGGGACAAAGCGATATCGTCTTGCAGATCTGCTGCGATGACCCACTGATGAATACCTACGCCCTGCGGCACATGGTGCGCGCAGGCGAGCACTATGCCAGCGTGAAGTGGTTGCAGCAGGGCTTTATTAACGCCTACGGCAGCCAGGAAAAGGGCGCCACCGCGCGCAATATGTTCGGACAAAAGGACGGCACTGTTAACCCGCGAAGCGAGGAGGACTTCGCAGCCCAGGTGTGGATTGATAAGGGGCCGCAGTGGGCCAATGGGGGAACGGCGATGGTGGTACGCCGCATCCGCATGAACGTGGATACATGGGAAAAGCTGGATCGCTCTTCCCGCGAGAACGCTGTCGGCCGCAAGCTCGATACCGGTGCCCCGCTTACCGGTAAGGATGAATTCGACGCTGCGGACTTCGATGCGGTAGATGACTATGGACTGCCGGTTATCGATAAGAACTCACACATGGCTGTGGCCGCCCCGCCCGCTGACCACCCGGAGCAGCGTATCCTACGCCGCCCGTATAACTATGAGCTGGCTCCCGATGGGAAGGATGGCCAGCTATCCAATATTGGTCAGGTATTTATCTGCTACCAGCAAGATCCCACCAAGCAATTCGAGCCTATTCAGGCCCGATTGGATGAATCTGACCTAATGAATGAATGGCTGACCCATATTGGCTCCGCTATGTATTTCTGTCCGCCGGGCACCCTTGCTGCCGATGGGCGTGAATCATGGTGGGCAAAATCGCTCTGCGAGCATGCAGGGTTGTAGAATAGCTATCCGTAAATTTAAATAGCGGACGCGGCCAGGTATGCCGCCGACGCACGAGCGCAAAAAGGAGCGCGATTATGGCGGAACTCATCCCCGCAGTACCGGTCAATTACGATTCCTTCACCGTGCCCGCCGGCCAGGCCGTGGGCGCAACAATGCGAGAGCTCAACCTTCCCAATAAGGGCCCGGAGGCTGTCGTAGTCGTTCGCGGTGAGGACGGCACTCTCTTTGATTTGTCGCACACCCCAGACACGGAATCCACCTTCACCCCGGTAGCCGCCTGCGAGGAAGACGGCCGCGCCGTCATCCGCCACTCCTGCGGCCACGTTATGGCCCAAGCCGTGCAGGCCGAGTTCCCTGGCACCAAGCTGGGTATCGGCCCTGCCATTGAAAATGGCTTCTACTTCGATTTTCAGACCGCCGAGCCTTTCACACCGGAAGATCTCAAGGCGATTGAAAAGCGCATGAAGAAGATCATCAAGGGCGGCCAGCGCTTCGAGCGCCACGTCTATGAATCCGCGGAGGAAGCGGAAAAGGCCCTCGCCGAGGAACCTTTCAAGCTGGAACTGGTCCAAGACAAGGGCAACGTTGACCCTGACTCCGACGAGGCCGCAGAGGTCGGTTCCGGCGATCTCACCCACTATGACAACATCAACCCGCGCACCGGGGAAGTAGAATGGTTCGATCTCTGCCGCGGCCCGCACGTACCGACCACCAAGTACATCCCAGCCTTTACTCTGACCCGTTCTTCTGCCGCCTACTGGCGCGGCGACCAGTCCAAGGCTGGCTTGCAGCGCATTTACGGCACCGCTTTTGAGTCCAAGGAGGCGCTGGAGGCCTACCAGACCATGGTGGAAGAGGCGGAAAAGCGCGACCACCGCCGCCTGGGGCAGGAACTAGATCTCTTCTCCTTCCCGGATGAGATTGGCTCCGGCTTCCCGGTATTCCACCCGAATGGCGCGACCGTGCGCATGGAGATGGAAAACCACTCTCGCAACCGCCACGTCCAGGCTGGGTACTCCTTTGTTAATACCCCGCATATCACCAAGGGTGACCTATTCAAGAAGTCTGGTCACCTGGACTTCTATGCCGATGGCATGTTCCCGCCGATGCAGCTCGATGGCGAGTATGACGAAGAGGGCAATACCATCAAGGAGCCGCAAGACTACTACGCCAAGCCCATGAACTGCCCGATGCACAACCTGATTTTTGCATCCCGTGGTCGTTCCTACCGCGAGCTCCCGCTGCGTCTATTTGAGTTCGGTACCGTCTACCGCTACGAAAAGTCTGGCGTGGTCCACGGCCTGACCCGTGCCCGCGGCTTTACCCAGGACGATGCCCACATCTACTGCACCGAAGAGCAGTTGGAAGAAGAGCTGACCAAGGTCCTCGACTTCATCATTTCCTTGCTGAAGGACTACGGCCTGTCTGACTTCTACCTGGAGCTTTCCACCAAGGACCCGAATAAGTTCGTCGGTTCTGATGAGATCTGGGATCGCTCTACGTCTATCCTGCAGTCGGTTGCAGAAAAGTCCGGCTTGGAGCTGGTTCCGGATCCCGCAGGTGCAGCCTTCTATGGCCCGAAGATTTCGGTGCAGGCGCGCGACGCCATCGGCCGTACCTGGCAGATGTCTACCGTCCAGTTGGACTTCAACCTGCCGGAGCGCTTCGAGCTGGAATACACTGCGTCGGACGGCACGAAGAAGCGCCCAATCATGATTCACCGTGCGCTCTTCGGCTCCATCGAGCGATTCTTTGGCGTCCTGCTGGAGCACTACGCCGGTGCCTTCCCAGCATGGCTGGCACCGCACCAGGTGGTGGGCATTCCGGTGGCTGACGAATTCTCCCCGCACCTCGAAGAGGTTGCCGCCCAGCTGCGTCAGAAGGGTATCCGCGCCGATGTGGATACCTCTGATGACCGCATGCAGAAGAAGATTCGCAACCACACCACCGGTAAGGTTCCCTTCATGCTGGTGGCTGGCGCGCGCGACGTAGAAGCTGATGCCGTGTCCTTCCGCTTCCTCGACGGCACCCAGGTCAATGGTGTGCCGGTAAAGGAAGCCGTGGAGCTCATCGCCGCATGGGTAGCAGAGCGCAACAACGAGCAGCCGACCGAAGAGCTCATCAGTGCCCGACGCTAAGGAGACACACGAAACCGATAGCTCCGCCGTCGCTGAAAACCAAGCTGCGGTGGAGACCTTCGTTGACTCAGGCGCTGGCGAGCCGGACCGCCTAGAGCGGTTATGGGCGCCTTATCGCATGGCCTATATTGCCAAGCGCTCTAAAGACCCCTTCGTGGAGGCCCCGAAGGGTAGCGACGAAGACGGGCTCATCATTGCTCGCGGCAAGACCGTCTATGCATTGTTGAACCTGTTTCCGTATAACGCCGGGCACCTTATGGTGGTGCCGTATCGCAAGGAGTCGCAGCTCGAGAACCTCACGCAAGAGGAATCTCAGGAGTTGATGGCTTTCGCGCAAAAGGCGGTTCGAGTACTCAAACGGGTCTCACGCCCAGAAGCCATCAACGTAGGGCTCAACCTGGGTCGCGCCTCGGGCGGCTCGGTGGGAGATCACCTGCACCTGCATGTGGTGCCAAGGTGGCCCGGGGATAGTAACTTTATGACTGTCCTCGATGGGACTAAGGTATTACCGCAGCTTCTGCAGGATACGCGCCGCGTGCTGGCAGAAGGATGGCGCGAGATGGAAGAGGAGGATTCGCGTGCTTAGCGTGCATGGGCGAAAGCCCGCCGCCGTGGTGGTGGAACCTATAGCTAAGGCCTTTTTGAAGCTAGGCCTGACCCCGAATGTGGTCACGGTTGTGGGCACCATAGTCACCATTGCGATTTCGGTGATCCTCATTCCTACCGGCCACCTCTTTTCCGCTGCCGTTTTGTCCGGCCTCTTCGCCGCTTTCGACATGCTCGATGGCACCATGGCGCGCCTGACCGGCAAGGCTACTGCCTTTGGCGCGACCTTGGATGCCTCCTGTGATCGCATCACCGATGGTGCATTATTCAGTGCTATTGCATGGTGGCTGATTTATTCTGCGGATTCTTCCCGCATTACGGTTATTGCGTGCTTTGTCACCTTGGTATGTTCCCAGGTCATTTCCTATATCAAGGCTAGGGGAGAAGCGTCCGGATTCACGATGGTTGGCGGCCTGATCGAGCGCCCCGAGCGGCTCATTTTGGGCTTGGGCGGCATCGGCCTTGAAGGCCTAGGCGTACCGCATGCCATTGAGGTAGCGCTGTGGATCTTGGCTGTTGGCTCCGTCTTTACCGTGTGCCAGCGTATGGTTATTGCTGCCCGCCAGGAGCAGCAGTAGCTCGTACTGCACCACCTAAAACCAGGAGGTTGTGACACCATGTGGGATAGAGAAGACCTCTCCGCGGCGGGGTACCTCGCGGGATGGAAGGTGGTGCGCCGTCTGCCCGAGCCCATTGCGCGCACGCTTTTTCGCTGGGGTGCGGACTACGCAAGTGGCAACGGTCGCGGAATGGAGGGCTTGCGCCGCAACCTAGCGCGAGTGGTGGGCCCGGAAAACGTTACCCGTGCCTTGGTGTGCGATTCCGTGCGCTCCTATATGCGCTACTGGATGGAGGCGTTCCGCCTGCCAGCTATCCACGGTGATGCCGGGTTGCATCAGCGCTTGCTCAGCGGCTTGGAAGGCCTTGAGCATTTTGATGCTTCGGCTCAATCCGGCCGCGGTACTATTTTGGCTCTGCCGCATTCCGGTAATTGGGATATGGCGGGCGTCTTCCTCGTTGGCCATTATGGTCAGTTCACCACCGTTGCAGAGCGCCTTAAGCCCGCAGTGCTTTTCGACGCCTTTGTAGACTACCGTGAAACCCTTGGCTTTGAGGTTCTTCCCCTCACCGGCGGCGAAGCCTCGCCTTTTGCCCGCCTCAAAGAGACGCTGGAAGCCGGTGGCGTGGTCTGCCTGCTGGCTGAACGCGACCTGACCCGAAGCGGCGTTACCGTGGATTTTATGGGGGAAAAGGCCAATATGGCCGCCGGTCCCGCACAGCTGGCCCTAGAGACTGGCGCCGCCCTGCACGTGGTGCACTCGTGGTTTGAGGGTGAGGGCTGGGGGCTCTCTGTGTCTCCTGAGCTTGAGGTAACGGACCTGCAGGAGACAACTCAGCGCATGGCCGATGGCTTCGCTGCCAATATCCGCCGCCACCCGGAGGATTGGCATATGCTGCAGCCGCAGTGGAATGTGGACATAGAGAGGCGTCGGCAAGCGCGGGCAGCCAAAAGTGCCCGCAATGCCCGCCACACCGGGCCATCACAGGAAGGCGAGAGCTAGTGCGTATAGGAATCGTATGCCCTTACTCCTTCGATGAACCAGGCGGAGTTCAAGCCCATATCCTTGATCTAGCAACAGTTTTCATTGAGCAAGGGCACCATGTACAGGTCATTGGCCCCGCTGCGGAATCCACCCAGCTGCCGGATTTCGTAGTCAAGGGAGGGCCGGCTTTCCCCATCGCGTATAACGGTTCGGTGGCGCGCCTGTCCGTGGGTCCCCACGTCACGCGCAAGGTAAAGCAATTCATCAAGGAGGGCGACTTCGATGTCTTGCACATCCATGAGCCTAACTCCCCGAGCTTTTCCATGACCGCGTTGGCCGTGGCACAAGGCCCACTGGTGGCGACGTATCATGCTTCCGCGTCTAGCTCCCTGGTGCTGACCTTGGCCAAACCTTTTCTCGTTCCCTTTTTGGAAAAGATCCGGGGTGGCATCGCGGTATCCGATATGGCGCGGCGGTGGCAGGTGGAGCAATTGGGTGGCGACCCGGTCCTCATTCCCAACGGCGTGGATACGTCGGTCTACGCGCAGGCTCGGCGTCGCAGCCCGGCTAAGGCCCCCGGCGATCCCCTGGAAGTTGTCTTCTTGGGACGGTTGGACGAACCTCGCAAAGGCCTCGATATCCTGTTGAGCGCGCTGCGCCAAGTACACCACGATATTCGCGTGACCATCATGGGCGGCGGCCGCGCCCGCGAGGTCGAGGGCGTGGATTTTGTAGGCCGGGTCAGCGACGCCGAAAAGGCAGAAATCCTGGGCCGTGCCGATGTCTATGTGGCGCCAAATACCGGTGGTGAAAGCTTCGGCATCGTGCTGGTAGAAGCGATGGCGGCCGGCGCGGCAGTCGTTGCTTCCGATCTGGAAGCCTTCCGTGCTGTGTGCAATGCCGATTCCGACGAGGTTGCCGGCGCACTCTTTCGCAATGAAGACAGCGAGGATCTGGCCCGCGTCCTCAACGAGGTGCTCGATGATGCTGAGTATCGGGCCCAGTTGGTGCGCAATGGCGTCCAACGCGCCAGCACCTATGATTGGGACCATGTAGCGGCAGCCGTGATGCAGGTCTACGAGATTGTCCAAGACGGTACCAAGGTGAGGGTAAAGCGTTGATGGCCATTGAAATTGCCCTAATCCTCTTCCTACTTATCATCGTAGGTTTGTGGGCGCTTTTTACCGCCCAGCGGCTTAACTCGCTGCACATCCGCACTGATGCCTCGCTGGCCCAGCTACAGGCGGCACTAGACCGCAGAGCAGCGGTGACAGCGGTGGTCGCACCAGAGCTCGCGGCGCTAGCTCAGCGAGCAGAGTCTACCGAGCTCTATCAGGGCCATTTCGAACCGCGCACGATGGCCGAGCGGGAACTATCTGCCGCCATAGTGAGGGAGTTTCCCGCGGACCGTCGCCCTGCTGCGCTTGCCGACGCCGAGGGCCGCATCCAACTTGCCCACCGCTTCTACAACGAGGCGGTCAGCGACACTCGCGCTCTGCGCCTGCGCCCTGCGGTACGGCTCTTTCATCTGGGTGGTACCGCAAAACTGCCGGAATACTTTGACTATATGCTGGCCGAGTAGCCAGCAGAGCTAACTCAAGACTCAGGACGCAAGTGCGTGCCGGCCGCGTCGGCGGCGGAATACCGGCTTCGCCTCGGTGCTGGCGGCCGTGCCTTCCTCCGGGGCGTTAGGCGCTTGTTGCTGCACCTGCGCCCGCTCGATCTTCGACGCCAGGGCCACCTCGACTGCAAACCAGACAAGTCCGATGATGGCCATGACAACGATGAGGATATTGCGGGCTACCAATAGGTAGACGGCGAACATGTTCTCACCCACGTGGTTCCAGATGTAGTCATAGTTGAATGGGTAGACCAAGGTGCCCAGCACGGCGGCGATAATGGTGCAGGACGCTAACAAGGCTTGGAATATCCGCAAGGGAGCGAATCCTTGCGGCAGGCGCTGGCGGATCACCACGGCTAGCAAGGGGCCCAGCCAGACGATGTATTGCGGGGAGAAAACCTTATTCGTCGCGATAAGAAGCAGGACCGTAACGGTAAAAAACGCCATGGTCGTGCGGGTGGTCCATCCGCCGGCACACAGCCGATACAACGCCCAGCCCACTGCGAAGACGAGCATGGCAATGGTGGCAATACTGCTCCAGGTCATTGCGGTATCTACGCCAGGCCCGGAAATTTCAAAGCTCTTGGACGGCGCATAGCCCAGGTGCCACCGCCCCGGAGTGCGATGTGCTTGCAGCAACAGGAACGTCGCCGGGATGGACTCCAACTGGAGACCGCGCACGCCCTGATAACTCAGCGGTGAAAGCAGGCGCTCGGTGCCAGAGGCAGCTATCGTGACGGTGCAGACCGCGACGATGGTGCAGAAAAACGCGAGTAGGCGCTGCCAGGTTGCGGATCTGTTGAAGCGGCCCACCAAGCCGGCAGCGAGGACTCCTGGCCATAGCTTCATCGTGGTGGCAAAGCCCAGTACCGCCGAGGCGATGAGCGGGCGGGTAGCTAGAAGGGCGGCTGCCCCGGCTACGGCTAGGGCGGGGAATATATCGAGACGCCACACAAAGGTGTGGCCAGCTGCGGTGCCAAAAAGGACCCAGAACCAGGCGGCCTGGAAACTGCGCGGTTGAGCCGAGTGGTGGCGCAGGAGGAGGGCTAAAAAGGCGGCGTCAACAAGCAGGGTCATAATGGTGAAGCCGATATAGAATGCGTTGATATTCTCGCCGGTGAGCCACCCCAAAAGCACCGTGGGCCACGTGCCCGCGTGAGGGTATTCGGTCATCATTGTCGGGTCATCGCCAAAGCGCCCGGCAAAATAATATGCGACATCGCCCCTGGGATTGTGGTCAATCTTGAGTAGGTAAATAAGGACAAGGCGGGCGATGACCCACCCAATCCATACTGCTGGAACAGAAGCGATGCGTTTCACTCGAAAGACTTTATTCAATGCGCGCCTACTTCGGTAGCGGACATAGTTTCTTCCAGAAAATTCCTCCACTTTTGCGCCCAGAAGTGGGGGACGGATCAGAAAAACAAACTGACGGCGCGTCCAGTGAGTAGTGTGGACGGCAATTGCTTAGAAAGTGATATAGGGCATAGGGAGCGTGCAGATGGCATCCATTCGCGAGGTTCTGGCCGTCGAGGAAACGACAATGGCCGATGTCTTTAAAGGCCCTGCTGTGGAGTCGCGGATTGAACGTACCTTCGGCGGGCAAATTGCTGCGCAAGCAGTGGCCGCAGCCCAGCGCACTGTGTCCGGCAAAGACATCCACTCCCTGCATGGCTATTTTGTAGGCCCTGGCGATGCGAGCCGGCCAATTGAGATCCGGGTCGAACGCATTCGGGAGGGGAGATCCTTTGCCAACCGGCAGGTGGGTGTCTACCAGGGTGACGTGCTCCTGTTTACTCTCATGGCTAGTTTTCACCGCGACGGCGACTATGGTCCGCAGCATCAGGACGCCGCGCCGAAGGTGCCAGGGCCCGAGGAAGTAGCTCGGATGGGTGGCGGTGCCCCGTACTCGACCCGGATCATCCTCAAAGAGTGGGAGGAGTGGGATATTCGCCTCGTGCCGGAAGAGGGGCGCGATCCTGTGGCTGCAGAGCGCACCGGCGCAGGCTATCGGCATATCTGGTTCCGCAACACAGGTCATCTCCCAGCGGATTCAGCCTTTCACTGTGCCGCGCTGACCTATATGTCTGATATGACGCTGATTCGCTCGGCCCTTATTCCGCATCAGGGAGAAAAAGTGCAATTGGCCAGCCTCGACCATGCGATATGGTTCCTGCGCCCATTCCGCGTGGATGAGTGGTTGCTGTATGAGCAGATATCACCCACGGCGTCGAATGCAACGGCGGTTGCGCGTGGCAAGATTTTTACAGAGCAGGGTGAACTGGTGGCCTTGGTGAATCAAGAGGGGCTTACACGTTACTTAGATGAAAATTTGGGCAGCGGCTCTGCCCATGGCAATTGGCACAACGTATAAGAATGTCCCGCTTATAAGGGGGTCGCTTTCACGCATTCGTGCAGCACACGTATAATTGCCACCAGTTTCAGCACCCGATTAGAAAGGGACTACATGTCAGGCCACTCGAAATGGGCAACTACCAAGCATAAGAAGGCTGCCAATGATGCCAAGCGTGGCAAGGAATTTGCCAAGCTGATCAAGAACATCGAAGTGGCGGCTCGTACCGGCGGTGGTGACCCAGCGGCTAACCCAACCCTTGATGACATGATCAAGAAGGCCAAGAAGGCCTCCGTCCCCAATGACAATATTGAGCGTGCTCGCAAGCGCGGTTCCGGTGAAGAAGCCGGCGGCGCCGACTGGGAAACTATCATGTACGAAGGCTACGGTCCCAACGGCGTAGCGATGCTTATTGAGTGCCTTACGGATAACCGCAACCGTGCGGCGACCGACGTGCGTACCGCGATGTCCAAGAACGGCGGCAACCTGGGGGAGTCCGGCTCTGTGGCCTACATGTTCACCCGTACCGGCTACGTCTTGGTGGAAAAGGGCGAGCTGACGGAGGATGACGTCTTGATGGCCGTGCTGGAAGCAGGCGCGGAAGAGGTCAAGGACCAGGGCGAGAAGTTTGAGATTGTCTGCGCGCCGACGGACGTGCAGGCAGTCAAGGACGCGCTCAAGGACGCCGATATTCAGGTGGATGACTCCGACAATGACTTCCGTGCGTCTGTTGAGGTGCCGCTGGAGGCCAATGACGCCAAGAAGATTTTCCGCCTCATCGATGCCTTGGAAGACTCCGACGATGTGCAAAACGTCTACACCAATATGGATCTCTCCGATGAGGTTCTAGCCGAGCTGAACGAGGACTAACCACCTCGCTGCAAAGACGGCTCTTAGCGCCGGTAGCGCTCCGTGGGCATAGCCCAGGAGACGTTGCCGGCGCTTCGCTATGGTGCAGCTGGATGCTACGCTTGTAGAACACCTGTGTGTAGTCCATAATGGGGCAGTAAGCGGTGCACAGTGGTGCCAACATGACAATGGGGGAGAGATGAACCTAGAGGGAATGCGCGTGATGGGAATCGACCCAGGCTTGACGCGCTGCGGACTTTCCGTGGTTCAGGCTGGTCGTGGCCGAGCAATCCTTCCCGTTTCTGTCGGCGTGGTGCGAACCCCTAGCGATAAGGACTTGACGGAGCGCCTCCTGCGCCTTTCGGTGGCGGCGAAAGAGTGGATGGATGACTATTCGCCAGATGTGGTTGCGATCGAGCGCGTCTTCGAACGCGGCCAGGTGTCCACAGTCATGCAAACGGCCCACGTCGTAGGGGTACTGGTGCTAGCCGCGGCTGAACGCGATATTCCGGTGTACATGTACACCCCGTCCGAGGTGAAAAAGGCCATCTCTGGAAACGGGCGCGCGGATAAGAAGCAGATGACCACCATGATTACCCGTATTCTGGGGTTGACTGAACCGCCCAAGCCTGCCGACGCCGCCGACGCTCTTGCGTTGGCGGTGTGCCACTGCTGGCGTGCCCCTGCCATTGTGCGGATGGACCATACCGGTCTCGGGCTTGGTGCTAAGACCAGCGGCGTGCGCGGCCAGGGCAAAAAGCGCTAGGGAATTTTACTGAGAGTGGAAGGAAAAGAAGCCAATGATTGCTGCACTGCGTGGAGAGGTAATCCATATTGGACTCGACCATGGGGTTATCGACTGTGCAGGCGTGGGGTACAAGTTTTTAGCCACCCCAAAAACGCTGGGCACCTTGCGCCGCGGGGAACAAGCCACGGTTCTTACTAACTTGGTGGTCAAGGAAGATTCTCTGACTCTCTATGGCTTTAGCGCCGATGAGGATCGCGAGATGTTCCATGTGCTGCAATCCGTGTCCGGCCTAGGGCCTAAACTTGCCTTGGCGGCGCTGTCGGTCATGGGGGCAGGGGAGCTTGCGGCGGCAATTGGCGGGGAAGATGTGAAGGCGCTGCAGTCTATCCCGGGCGTCGGCAAGCGGATGGCCCAACGCTTGGCGCTGGAGCTGAAAGATAAGGTAGCGGCCTTTACCCCAAGCGAGCCTGCCGCCGCAGGCTCCGTAGATACCGCCGTCGCGCCGGCCGGTGGTGCCGTGGTAGAAAGCGTGACTGAGGCACTCATTGGCCTTGGGTTTACCGATAAGGGAGCGCGCCCCGTGGTGGAATCCGCCTACGCGGACAATCCCGATGCCGATACGTCCTCTCTCTTGCGTGCAGCGCTGGCGCAGCTGGGCAAGAAGAAATAACCGGCAGGAAGGCTGAAAAATCATGTCCGATATAGAGCGCACCGAGTTCAATCTCCCTGAGGGCGTCGGCGCGGCGCACACCACCCAGCGCAATAGCGATGTGGATGCGACCGCACACTCCGAGGAGCATGATATTGAACGCTCCTTGCGTCCAAAGTCGCTCGAGGAGTTTATCGGCCAACCCAAGGTGCGCGAGCAGCTCTCCCTTGTGCTTAAGGGGGCAAAGAACCGTGGGGTGACGCCCGACCACGTTTTGCTTTCAGGGCCGCCGGGCCTAGGCAAGACCACAATGGCGATGATTATTTCCCAGGAGCTGGGCACCTCGCTGCGTATGACTTCCGGGCCTGCTTTGGAGCGCGCCGGTGATTTGGCCGCAATGCTTTCCAACCTTATGGAAGGCGATGTCTTGTTCATCGATGAGATTCACCGCATTGCCCGGCCAGCAGAAGAAATGCTGTACATGGCAATGGAGGACTTCCGCATTGACGTCATCGTGGGCAAGGGACCCGGTGCTACTTCTATTCCGCTAGAGATCCCGCCATTTACCCTGGTAGGTGCGACTACGCGCGCCGGCATGCTCACCGGCCCATTGCGCGACCGCTTTGGTTTCACCGCGCAGATGGAGTACTACGACACGGCTGATCTCACCCAGGTGATCAAGCGCGCCGCCCACATTTTGGACGTGGAGATTGACCACGATGCGGCGGTAGAAATTGGCTCTCGGTCGCGCGGAACCCCGCGTATTGCTAACCGCTTGCTGCGCCGCGTGCGCGACTATGCCGAGGTCAATGGCACCGGGCTGATTGATCTCAGTGCGGCCCAGGGAGCGCTCGAAGTCTTTGACGTGGATGACATGGGTCTTGACCGCCTCGACCGAGCGGTGCTCAATGCCTTGATTAAGGGGCACGGCGGCGGACCGGTAGGCGTGAGCACACTTGCCATCGCCGTGGGCGAGGAGCCCTCGACGGTAGAGGAGGTGTGTGAGCCTTACCTGGTTCGTGCCGGGATGGTTGCGCGCACTGGGCGCGGCCGTGTAGCTACCGCCGCAGCATGGCGGCACCTGGGGCTTACCCCGCCGGAGGGCGCGGCCGGGCTGTTTTAATTCAGGGGCTAGCCTGCTTGGCGATGCCCCCCTTGGGGTTTCTGTGCGCACCGCCGTCTGGCACACTAGGGTGCTATGGAAATCATCATTCTCATCATTATTGGCATCCTCTTCGTCGTTCCCTCGTTTATGGCCATGCGAAAGCAGCGCCAGCGCCAAAATGAGATGCAGGCCCTCCAGAATTCCCTGCAGCCGGGCGACGCCATCGTTACGGCGGGTGGCGTGCACGGCGTGGTGCGCAGCACTGGCGACAAGGATGTCGATCTAGAAATCGCCCCTGGTGTGGTGGTTACTTTTGACAAGATGGCCGTGATTCGCACCGAACAAGAGGCCAATGACCTGGCGCGTCCCGGCGCTGGGGAAGAGAAGAACGATGCGGCAGATAACCTGCCAGATGAGAAATATCCTCCGTTTGACGGCCTGGAGAAGAAATAGCCGGCTATTTCCTAAGAGTTGCCTTAACGTTTGCTAGATAGGTGGGGCCTTCGCGGAGCGTAGACCCCATCACACTTTGAGTCTTTTCCGGACCTCGTTAAGGAAAACTCCGCCTGATGACGTACGATTGTGCGTTGTTGACGTGCCTGCGCCATGTGGCGGGGCCGTATTTAATGTTTAAACACCCTGTTATAAGCAGCACAGGAGATTATCGTTGTCCGCAAAAACCCGTGGCGCTATGAAAAATAGCAAACGCCAATGGCCGAAGCGCGCGCTCGCGCTCTTCGTGCTCATTGTGGTTGTTATCTATGCGCTTATCTTTTTAACTGGTAGCCGTCAAAGCACCCCAAAGCTTGGCATCGACTTGCAGGGCGGTACCCGCGTAACGCTGGCGCCGCAAGGCGAGGAACCCACCCAAGACCAGCTCAAGCAAGCACGCAATATTTTGGAACAGCGTGTTAACGGCATGGGTGTTTCTGGTTCTGAGGTTGTCATCAACGGCAATACCCTGGTCATTACGGTGCCAGGTGAAGACGCCTCCCAGGCACAGGCCGTGGGCCAGACCTCGCAGCTGTTCTTCCGTCCGGTGGCAAAGCCCTCCATGCCGGATATGGAAAAGCTCAATAAGGAGCTGGAAGATATGGCCAATCGCTGGGTGAAGTACGACGTACTGAGCGCAGACGAGGCCAATAAGCAGATGGAGCAGATGACCAAGGGCATCGCTCAGCAAGAAGCGCAGATGACTGGCAAGGAGCCAAAGGAGCAGAAGGCTCCTAAGGTTAGCGCCAAGCCGCTTGAGGAGCCAAGCAACTCCATTGAGCAGACTAAGCGCCGCGATGAAGTTACGGAGATGCTCCTGAAGGACCGTCAGTCCGAGGACCCGACCACCCAGGCGGCAGCCTCCGCGCTGATGACCTGCCAGGGCAGCAGCGACCCACTGGCCGGCGCCGATGATCCTGCAAAGCCATTTGTTACCTGTGACTACTCCAACGGCAACCCGTACGTTCTGGAACCCGCACCGCTTCTCAATGGCATTAAGGACGAAAACGGTACCCGCCTCACCGGTAACGAGATTGATACCAATTCTCCTATCGAAGGCGGCCTTAACGGTCAGTCCGGCCAGATGGAGATCAACTTCTCCTTCAAGACCGGTGATGGCCCGAACGGTTCGCAGACCTGGGCAGACCTGACGCAGGAACACCTCAAGGACCAGGTTGCCATCACCCTTGACTCTGGGGTTATTTCCGCACCGGTTATTCAGGGAGCAACTCCAGTTGGCTCTGCTACCTCCATTACTGGTGACTTTAGCCAGGAAGAGGCACAAAACCTGGCTAATAACCTGAAGTATGGCGCACTGCCGTTGTCCTTCGCCGGTGAAAATGGCGAGCCGGGTGGCACCGTAGAGTCCATTCCACCAACACTGGGTAAGGCCGCACTGCAGGCCGGCCTCATTGCAGGCCTGGTTGGCCTGGTACTCGTGATGGCGTACTCGCTGTACTACTTCCGCGCGCTTGCCGGCGTATCCCTCATCTTCCTCATTGCCTCTGGTCTCCTGACCTATGGTTCCCTGGTTCTCCTGGGCCGCTGGATCGGTTATTCGCTGGACCTTTCCGGCATCGCCGGTCTGGTCATCGGTGTGGGCGCAACTGCTGACTCCTTCGTGGTCTACTACGAGCGCATCAAGGATGAGCTCCTCGAAGGACGCACCTTCCGCTCCGCTACGCAAAAGGCGTGGGAGCGCGCTCGTGCCACCATTGTGACCGGTAACGCGGTGACCCTGATTGGCTCTGTTGTGGTCTACTTCCTCGCCATCGGTGAGGTGAAGGGCTTCGCCTTTACGATGGGTCTGACCACGGTCTTCGACCTGGTCGTATCCTTCCTGGTCATGGCACCACTGATGCAGATGGTGGGCCGCCGTCCGGCTGCTGCTAAACCTTCGATGAATGGCCTCGGCGGAATCTACGCACTGGTGGAAGAGCGCCGTGAGCGCGGCTACTTTGGCTCGGGACGTCGTCAAGCAAGCACTGCTGAAGCCTCCGACGCAAAAGAGTCAGCCACCAAAGAAACGGCAGGACATTCTGCCGCAGGAACCGCACGTCCCGTAGACGCTGCGGAAGATGAGGAGAAATAAGCATGGCTGTTTCGACTAAGCACAAGATTTCCCGGATGGACCGCCTCTACGAGGACGAGCGCGGTTATGACTTCATCGGTCGCACCAAGCTGTGGTACGGCATCACCGCCGCGTTGATCGTGGCCGCAGTGGCCGCAATCCTCATTCGTGGTTTCTCGCTCTCGATTGACTTCGAAGGCGGCACCACGTTGTCGATGCCGGCAGGCGACCTCAAGGAAGATGAGGTAAGCCAGGTATTCGAAGACTCCACCGGTGTCGAACCTGAGCAGGTTCACATTGTGGGCTCTGGCGATTCTGAGACCTTGGAAATCGTTTCTGAGCGCTTGAGCCAAGAGGACGTGAATGCGGCCCGCACGGCTATCTATGACAACTTCCAGCCGAAGGATGAAAACGGCAAGGCCACTCCGGATGCCATTGGCTCGTCCACGGTTTCCGAATCCTGGGGTTCTTCTATTACCCAGCGCATGCTCATTGCCATGCTGGTCTTCTTGGTGGCTGCGACCGTCTACGTGGCCATTCGCTTGCAGAAGAACATGGCTTTTGCCGCAATTATCGCGCTGATTGCAGACGGCGTGATCATCGCCGGTATTTACGCCCTGTTTGGCTTCGAAGTTTCCCCGGCCGTCATTATTGGTCTGCTTACTGTCTTGACCTTCTCCATGTATGACTCGGTCATCGTTTTTGACAAGATCAACGAGAATACGGAAGGCCTCGAGGGCCAGCGCAAGAAGACCTTTGCTGAGCTGACAAACTTGGCTATTAACCAGACGGTCATGCGCTCGATTTCTACCTCGGTTATTTCTGCGCTGCCTATCATTGCGCTCTTCGTGGTGGCCGTGTGGCTCATGGGTATCGGCACCCTTCGCGATTTGGCGCTCATTCAGCTCATCGGCGTGGTCGAGGGCATTTTCTCCTCCATCTTCTTCGCTACGCCGCTGGTCGTGACCCTCGCCAATATGTCCAAGAAGATCAAGCGTCACAACAAGCGGGTCGCGGACTACCGCGCTGGCGAGGACGAGAACGCCGAGGCTGAATCTGGCGCAGCATCCTCCGGCCGCACCGTGGTCTCACCAGTGAGCGCAAAGGCCACCCCGGCTGAGATCGACGATGATCCGTCCGAGTCCACTGGGCACCCTGGCGCTACCTGGCGCCCGGGCCGGTAACCTCCGGTAGTAAGATTTTGGCGGAATTGTAGCTGAAGTGAGGGCAAATAACGGTGCTTAAATCAAAGAGCAGTTCTAGCGAACGTCACTGGGGAAGGAAGGCCATTGCCTCGTGCGTTTCGGCTCTAGCTCTGGCTGCTTCTGCCTGTAGCGGGCAGGGCGGCGAGGAGGACTCGTCTAGTGCTCCCCAGGAGCCAGAATCCTATGGATACTTTGGCTACCAGGTAAATTCCCGCTTGGCCACCACTAATGCTGGCACCTCCTTTGGTGATGCTACCTCCGCAGGTTTGTTGTCTACGCGGCTCTATCCGGGTCTTTTTGTGCCCGGTCCCTCTGGCGAATTAATCCCCAATGCGGATCTAGTTGAGGCCGAGGAACTTCCGCCCGTCGCCGGCAGCGACCAGCGCAGCGTCCAGCTCACTTTAGAGGAGGACGCCGTATTCTCCGATGGCACTCCCGTTACCTGTGATGACTACTTTTTGGCGTATGTGGCCGGTACTCATCCAGCTGAATTTGCCTCCCATATGCCGTTGATGAATGACATCGCGGATTTTAGCTGTGAGCCCCAAAGCAAAACGTTCACCCTGACTTTTAAGAAGGATCAGGGGCAGCGCTGGCGCCACATGTTTGGCGCCGGCACGGTCATGCCGGCCCATGCGCTGGCTAAAAAGTCCGGGTTGAGCATTGCCGAACTCAACGCGGCACTGACAGTAGAAGACATGCAGGCGCTTGCGCCGGTTGCTAAGGAATGGCGCTATGGCTTTTCCGTGGCCAAGGATCAACTAGATCCCGAGCTGCAGGTTTCCTTTGGGCCCTATGTCATTGACAAGGTAGGTGACGAAGGGGAGATCATTCTCAAAGCAAACGAAAAGTACTTCGGAGACGCCCCAGCGGAAGATCATGTTGTGGTCTGGCCTTCGGAGGCTGATGCACAGAAGCTCGCAGATAAAGGCGCACTGCGCGTAGTGGATTCCGCCAGCGAAAATCCTGACTGGCTGGACAGCACGAAGGATGAGGCAGGGGAGTCCCCCTACGAGGTCACTCCAATGGTCGGCGAGCTAACGGATACGCTCACGCTATCTGAAGCTGGAGTATTCGCGGAGCCGTGGGCGCGCGAGAGCTTCGCTGCCTGCGTCGACCAGCAGGCGGTTGCGCAAGCAAGCTCAGCGGCCTCTGGTGTGGAGGTGCCACCGGCTTACCTGCGTACCGTTTCCGCGACCAACCCGGTTGCCGGCGGTCTAGACAAGGTGGGCAAGCAACACCAAGGTACCGATTTAGCCAAGGCCGGTGATCTCAACGGTACGACCATCAAGGTCGGCTATTTAGGGCCAGACAAACGCTATGCCGCCATGGTGGAACAACTTCGTGCATCCTGTGAGCCGGCTGGTATCACCATCGAGGATGCGTCTGCGGAGTTCATGTCCCAGCACTATTTGGAAATGGATCCGGAAACCTGGGCGCCTACCGTCGATGCCTTCCTCGGTCCAGTCGATCCTCAGACGGAGTATTCCACGGTGGAATCCAGTATGAAGAACTCTGCGGAGCTGAAGAAGACAGAAGAGACTCTGTGGAAGGATGTACCGTCCATTCCGCTCTCCGCGCAGCCGCGTGTTTTCCTCGTCCGCCGCGACGTGGAAGGTGTCCTGCCGTACACTGGCGTCTCGGGCATCGGTTGGAATATGGACCGCTGGCACAGCACCGCCCCAGCTGAAAAGAACTAGGCTGCACACAGCGGCCGTTAACGACCTCTCGCAAAAATTTCTCAAGGAAGATTATGAGCTCGCACTACGAATCAGCAGCACAGGCACTCAAGGATAAGGTTCGCCTCGTTCAAGACTTCCCAGAGGAGGGCATCCTCTTTGAGGACCTCACCCCAGTCTTGGCGGACCCAGAGGCATTTCGCACCGTAGTGGACGGCTTGGCGGCCGCCTGCGAGGAATTGGGCGCAGATATGATTGGCGGCCTAGACGCCCGTGGATTTCTCCTCGGCTCGGCCGTCGCCTACAAGATGGGCCTGGGTATCTTGGCCATCCGCAAGAAGGGCAAGCTTCCCCCACCGGTATATACCGAGGAATATGAGCTGGAGTATGGCTCCGCGGCGCTGGAGATTCCAGCCAGCGGCGTTGACATCAAGGGCAAACGCGTAGTGCTTGTCGACGACGTCTTGGCCACCGGTGGCACCCTCCACGGTGCCAAGCTTTTGCTTGAGTCCGCAGGTGCCGAAGTCGCTGGCAATGTGGTGGTGCTGGAGGTCAAGGGTCTCAACGGTCGTGAGCGTTTATCCGGCCCACCGCTCATTGTGTTGAATGCCACAGACTAAGATGGGATATCTAAGCTAGATCGCACGATCTAGTTGGACATGAGGCCACAAGGCTCATGACACTGTGAAGGGCGGTAGATTTGGCCATGGACAAACCCGTAAAGCGCCAGTCCGGCGGCGGAATGCGCAGTATGTCGGCTCGCCTAGCTCGTTCGCTCACCGGCGGCCGAGTGAAGGTGAATCCGGTGCTGGACCCGTTGATGTCCATCCACCGCAAGTTTCACCCCAAGGCTGATGCTGATCTGCTCAATCGCGCCTATGACACCGCGGAGCGGCTTCATGAGGGGGTCTTTCGCAAATCCGGAGAACCGTATATCACCCACCCGCTCGCCGTGGCGACGATTGCAGCGGAGATCGGTATGGACACCACCACCATCGTTGCAGCACTGCTGCACGACACCGTGGAGGATACGGACTACTCCCTAGAGGACCTCACCCGAGATTTCGGTCCGGAGGTGGCTCGGTTGGTCGATGGCGTGACCAAGCTGGACAAGGTGGCGCTGGGGTCGGCCGCAGAGGCTGAGACCATTCGTAAGATGATTGTCGCCATGGCCACCGACCCCCGAGTCCTGGTCATTAAGGTCAGCGACCGCCTGCACAATATGCGTACGATGCGGTTCCTCCCGCCCGAAAAACAGGCTAAGAAGGCGCGGCAGACCCTAGAGGTTATCGCGCCGCTAGCTCACCGCCTCGGCATGGCCAGCGTGAAGTGGGAGCTGGAAGATCTGTCCTTTGCCATCTTGTATCCGAAGAAGTACGACGAGATCGTAAGGATGGTGGCAGATCGTGCCCCCTCGCGCGACCGCGCGCTGAAGGAGATCATTAGCCAGGTCAGCGGGGCGCTGAAGGAAAACGGCATTGAAGCCGAGGTTATGGGCCGCCCAAAGCATTACTGGTCCATCTATCAAAAGATGATCGTGCGCGGCCGTGACTTCGCGGAGATCTTCGACCTTGTAGGAATCCGCATTTTGGTCGAGGACGTCAATAGCTGTTATGCCGCTATCGGTGTGGTGCACTCGATCTACCAGGCATTGCCGGGGCGCTTCAAGGATTATATTTCCTCGCCGCGGTTCGGCGTGTATCAGTCCTTGCATACCACGGTGCTGGCAGATGGCGGCGCTACCTTGGAAGTCCAGGTACGTACCCACGAGATGCACTACAACGCCGAATTCGGTGTGGCTGCTCACTGGCGCTACAAAGAAACCAAGGGCAAGAACTCGGGTCACCAGGAAGAAGTTGACCAGATGGCGTGGATGCGCCAACTTCTGGACTGGCAGAAGGAAGCCGCCGATCCCAACGAGTTCCTCGACTCGCTTCGCTACGATCTGACCGCCAAGCAAATCTTCGCCTTTACCCCCAAGGGCGATGTGGTGAACCTGCCTGCCGGTTCAACTCCGGTGGATTTTGCCTACGCAGTACATACTGAGGTGGGGCATAGGTGTATTGGTGCCAAGGTCAATGGCAAGCTCGTCGCGCTCGAATCGAAGTTAAAGTCCGGCGACAAGGTGGAAATCTTTACCTCAAAGGATCCCAACGCCGGTCCGTCCCGCGATTGGCAAGACTTCCTCGTGTCTGCTCGAGCTAAGACAAAGGTGCGGCAGTGGTTTGCCAAGGAACGCCGCGAAGAACACTTGGAAGCAGGCCGCGATGCCCTGGCGACCGAAGTCCAGCGCGGCGGCCTGCCTATGCACCGCCTGTTTACTGCCAGCTCCATGAAGCAGGTAGCGGAACAGCTGCACTATACCGATGTCGATTCGCTGTATACCGCCATCGGCGCGGGCCACGTATCTGCTCAACACGTGGCCAACCAATTGGTCGCCATGTTCGGCGACCAGGACGATGCCATCGACACCCTGGCCTCCCGCACGCCACTGTCTGAGATTGAGCACTCCCGCGCCCAACACACCGAAGACTCGGCATCGGGCACCGGCATCTTGGTGGAGGGCAGCCCCGATGTGATGGCAAAGCTCGCCAAGTGCTGCCAGCCCGTGCCGGGAGATGCCATTTTCGGCTTCGTTACCCGCGGCGGGGGAGTCTCCGTGCACCGAGCCGATTGCACAAACGCGGAAAAGCTCAAGGCAGAACCAGAGCGCATGTTGGAGGTGGCCTGGTCTTCTGGTACCTCTGCAACGGGCGCTTTCTCCGCGACGCTGCAATTGGAAGCCCTCGACCGTCAGGGCCTCCTTTCGGAGCTCACTCGGGTAATGAGCGATCAAAACATCAACGTTTTGACCATGAACTCTAACCGCGGCGATGACCATATCGCGACGGTACGGTTCACCTTCTCCGTTTCGGATACCAAGCAATTGGGTACCCTGATGACCACACTGCGCAATACCGAAGGCGTCTTCGACGTCTACCGCGTAACCGCCTAGGGCGCTTTCCTCACCCTCAAGGAGGGGCGGGGCAAGCAACGCAAAGGCATCGGGGAGGTTACCTGTGCGTGAATTCTTGACTGCTGCAAGGTAAAGCGCCAGCAAGCAGGCTTAAGTTCTCCTGCCAAGTAGTTAGCAAAGCGATATAAATTATCCTGTCGCTTTCCACTATCTAGGAGTACTTGAATGCAGTTCCGTCGCATCGGCCAGCTTGTGGCCGCCACTACCGTTTCCGCCGTTGCTCTCTCCGGCGCGCAGGCGGTAGCACAGGAAAACAAGACCACCATCTCCGTCACCAATATCACCGATATTCACGGTCACTTGGAGGACAAGATTGGTGACCCAGCAAAGGCTGGCGATGAAATCGGCGTAGCTCGCCTGCAGACCCTTATCAAGCAGGTGAATGAAGGTCAGGAATTCAACCTGACCTCCTCGGGCGATAACGTGGGCGGTTCCGCCTTCGTATCTGCAATTTCTGATGACAAGTACACCCTTGAGGCTCTCAATCAGATGGGTATGAAGGTGTCAGCAGTGGGCAACCACGAGTTCGATAAGGGGACCGAGGATCTCACCGAGCGTATTCAGCCAAACTCCACGTACCCCATCCTGGGTGCAAACGTGCTTAAGGATGGCCAACCCTTGCTCAAGCCTTCTCACGTTGAAGAGGTGGACGGCGTCAAGGTGGGCTATGTCGGAACCGTAACGGAGAACACCAAGTACAAGGTATCCGCCGCAAAGATCCCAGGTGTTACCTTCACGGATCCAGTAAAGGCCACCAACGATGAGGCCACCCGACTGAAGGAATCCGGCGAGGCGGACGTCGTCGTCGCGCTTTTCCATGAGGACGCCCAGGAGTATGCCCAGGGATTCAACAAGGATGTAGACGTGCTCTTCGGCGGCGATACCCACCAGCGCACCAAGGGCGAAATCCCCCGCGAAGGTGCCCTTCCATTGCAGTGGGCGCAGGGTCATGAGTATGGCAAGCTGCTTAACGACGTCGACATTACCTTCGACAAGTCCGCCAAGAAGGTAACCGACATCAAGCTCAGCCAGTACGACGCTACGGATGCCGCCTTTGTTGAGCCGGACGCCGAGATTGCAGCCGTCGTTGAGAAGGCACAGAAGGAAGCCGAGGTGGAAGGCTCTAAGACTGCCGGCAACGTGGAGCAAGACCTGTTCCGTGGCTCTGATGAAGGCGCAGAGCCTGGCTCCAACCGCGGCGTGGAATCCACCCTCAACAACTTCATTGCGGATGGCCAGCGCTATGCCATGAGCAAGCAGGTGGGCGAAGACATTGAGATCGGTGTTATGAACGCCGGCGGCGTGCGCGCTGACCTGAAGGGCGGAGACGTAACCTACAAGGACATCTTTGAAGTTCAGCCATTCGGCAATTCCGTAATTACCGCCAAGATTTCCGGTGAAGAGTTCATCAAGGCTTTGGAAAACCAGTGGCAGGAGGGAAGCCGTCCACGCCTGGCTATGGGTCTTTCCAATAACGTCCAGGTGGTCTACGACCAGAAGGCTGACAAGGGCGAGCGCGTAAAGTCTGTGACCATCAACGGCGAGCAAATCGATCCAAAGAAGGATTACTCCATTGCGCTGTCATCCTTCCTTGCTTCCAGTGATGAAGAAGCAGGCGGCGACGGCTACTTCAACGCTGGTGCCATCAAGGACAAGAACGATGTGGGCTACATGGACACTCAGGCCATGATCGACTACATCAAGTCGGGTGAATCGGAGGTCCGCACGGGCCAGGGCCAGATCGGTGCACACATTGAGGGGGACGTGAAGCCGGGTGAGGAAATCACGGTGAACCTGTCCAGCCTTAATTACTCCACCGACGGTGAGCCGATGGCGAAGAAGGCAACGGTGAAGCTGGGTGACGCTGAGCAGACCGTAGATATCGACAACTCCGCGCAGGAAGGCGATGCGCAATTTGGTGAGCGTGGTCGCGCAACGGTAAAGCTCACCGTTCCGGAGAACCTGAGCGGTACCCAGAACCTGGAAATCACTACCGACGCCGGCACTAAGGCAACTCTGCCTCTCGAGGTAAGCGGCGAGGGCTCCGAAGAGCCGGGGGCTAAGCCGGCGCCAAAGGGCTCTTCCTTGTCCTCCAACGGCTCTTCCGTGGGCGGCGCAGTATTCGCCATCGTTGCAGCGCTGGTAGCTGGAGTTGCGGTTGTGAGCATGAACCCGCAGATTCTTCCTGCCCCAGCTCGCAAGATGATTGAGGACCTGCGCAAGCAGTTCCACATCTAAGACAGCACAGCACTTGGCGGAGCGGCTCTTCCTGAACGGGGGAGTGACGCTCCGCCTTTTCTGTATGTCTCGCGGCTGCCGGGTAACCTAATCAACCGTGGATACTCTAGAACTCTTCCTGCGCGAAATTACTTATCAGCTGGGTATTGAATGGCACCGTATTCCCGTTGTCGTGCTGGCTACTTTGGGTATCTACCTATCCTTCATGGTTTTGGTGAAGGTATTTGGCTCTCGGGTACTTACGTCCATGACGGCCTCAGATGCCATCATCATTATTATGTTTGGCGCGGTTGCAGGTCGTGTCATCGTGGGCAATCCACCGACCCTAGCCGCCGGTGTCATCGGTCTGACCACGCTGATGGCGCTCGAAGCTGCCTTCGGTACGATTCGCAAGGTAGTGAAGTGGACGCGCTTTCTGGACCGTCGTCCCATCCTTTTAGTCTTTAGCGGCGAGATGGTTGAAGATAACCTGACGCTGGCCCACATTACAGAATCGGATATCTTCTCGGCGGCGCGTAGGGCCGGCATTAGCCGCATGGAAGACGTGCAGATAATGATCCTTGAGCCTACAGGCCATATCTCCGTCATCAAGGTCGGTCAAGCCATCGACCCGGAGCTTTTCAAGGACCTCGTGGGGTCTGAATACATCGAAGACGCTAAAGACGCTTAGGACACACGCCAAAGCTTGGCAAGAAACGTAGAGAGCATCCCTGAGCTCCCTGAACTGGCCCCCAAAAGTTGGACTGGTTTAATTCTAGGCGGTGAGGGACTCAAGGGCCTGATTCCGATAGTGCATC
>NZ_JASPHJ010000039.1:0-511 GCF_030229085.1 Corynebacterium sp. MSK158 | reverse complement strand
CTGTCCACCCGATTGGGCGGGCTATGTTTATTTCCGTTCCCTCCGTCTGAAAGGACAGTAGAACTAGTCGCGGGCTTCGGTATGGCTTATTCCCGCCCCTGTCTGAAAATGATCCGGGGGTGATGCCGCCGAAGACAGTGACATACTCAAACTGCTAATAGGAACCTGACCCAGCCCAGGTGGTATGAGGTCTCACAGTAATGTAGATGCCAGTACTAAGTATGTCCGACCACCCCCAGCGATGAAGCTCAAATAGTCCAACTTCTAATTCATCGCTAGGAGGAACACACCCATGGCCTATGACTTCGTCATTGGCGTAGACGTCGGCAAATACTTCCACCACGCCTGCGTCCTCGATCCCCAAGGCAGACAAGTCCTGCCCAAACGCATCAATCAGCATGAAGGCTCGCTACGCAAGCTCTTCGGCCAATTCCTCGCCGACAACACCTCAGTCCTTGTCATTGTCGATCAACCCAACAACATCAGCCGATTAACCGTCGCAGTCGCCCAA
>NZ_JASPHJ010000038.1:0-665 GCF_030229085.1 Corynebacterium sp. MSK158 | reverse complement strand
GGGTTAAGGGTCAAAAAGTGTGTCCGGAATCGCGGATTTTCACGGATTGACCTGTAGGTTTCCGGAAAGTATATGCTCCGGAAGCATATATCTAGCCCCCGACGGGAAATCCTCGGTGTGGCAGCCGTGATGTGCTATGCGCGGCGTGGTGTGGTGTCGCAATGTCGAAGAACCAACCACGCTGCCACTGCGGCGGTGAAATGAAACGCAACGGCACCACCAGCAAAGGCACCACCAGATGGCGCTGCAAACAATGCGGCGCCTCCAGCGTCAAACGTCGAAACGACATCACCAACGCGGCAGTGTTCACCCAGTTCATCGAGCATTGCACCACCGCAATATCACTCGACGACCTAGCCAAACGAAACGGTGTTAGCCGCGCCACCATGAAGCGGCGCTTCAAGTGGTGCTGGCTCGTTGATGTGCCTGACCCCACCGCCGGCCACCACAAGCGGATCTACGACCAGGTATTTCTCGATGGCACCTACACCGCCGGTGGCTGCCTGATCGTCGCGGCGACCATCGACCACGTGATCGCCTGGCACTGGTGCAAACACGAAACCACCCGCGACTACCAACTGCTGCTTGAACGCATCGAAGCCCCACTCATCGCCGTCATCGACGGCGGCCAAGGCGCATACAGCGCAATCAAAAAGTGCTGGCCG
>NZ_JASPHJ010000037.1:0-680 GCF_030229085.1 Corynebacterium sp. MSK158 | reverse complement strand
CGCTGCCATAATAGACCGGGAACAGGGAGGCGTCTTGAACCCGCCGCTGTTCCTCCCGCACAAGTTTTTCCCGGCTGATTGGTTCTCCTGCGATATACTTTTCCAATAATTTATCGTTATTTTCGATGACCGCATCCCATGCTTCTATGTCGGTATTTTCCTCCAGGACTATTTCCGGGGACAGCGACACCGTCTGCTTGATGATAATATCGGCGGAGAGCTTATCCCGAACAGACTGAACCACGCTCTGCAAATCAACGCCAGCCTGGTCGATCTTGTTGATAAAGATAACGGTGGGAATGTTCATTTTCCGCAGGGCATGGAACAGAATACGGGTCTGGGCCTGCACGCCATCTTTAGCGGAGATCACCAAGATGGCCCCATCTAAAACAGCCAAAGAGCGGTACACCTCCGCCAAAAAATCCATGTGGCCGGGCGTATCCACAATGTTGACTTTACATCTGTGCCACTGGAAGGAAGTGACTGCCGCTTGAATGGTAATCCCACGCTGCCGCTCCAAAAACATGGTGTCCGTCCTCGTTGTCCCTTTTTCGACGCTCCCCGGTTCTGAAATGGCTCCGCTGGCATATAGCAGGCTCTCCGTCAAGGTCGTCTTTCCAGCGTCTACATGGGCAAGAATTCCAATATTGATTATTTTCATGTGATTGTCCTCCCTTTAC
>NZ_JASPHJ010000036.1:0-726 GCF_030229085.1 Corynebacterium sp. MSK158 | reverse complement strand
GAGCTTGGGATACCGAACCCCAGTCGAAATGGAAACCGTATTTTGGAAGCAGATCCCGCCGCAAGTAATTATAGAAATCAAGGCAAATGCCTAGGAACAAAAACTCGGGACACTTAAGTCAAGCGCGTGTTTGATATCGATGAGCTCAAGTGGGTGTGGATGTCAGAAATTTCCCACCTGCGCATTGGTCAAGGCTGGTTGTACTTATGCGCAGTCTGCGACGGCCATTCCCGCAGGGTGCCGGGCTGGGCTATGGATAGCCTTCAAGATACATGCATAGTCAAGCGGGCCCCGCGGAACGCCCATACGCTGCGCGGTGACAGCCCGGATGGATTGGTGTCTCATGCTGACCGTGGAATCCAATTTATGCTGACCGTGGAATCCAATTTAGCAGTGAGAAGCTCTGGGAGGTTTGCCGCAACCTGGCCATTGCACAATCTGTGGGGTGTACAGGCGTGTGCTTCGATTACGCGATGGTTGAATTATTCTGGGTACCGCTTAAAACCGAATTCTATGACCAGAAAGTACTGGTCAACAGATGATGCCGCATGCAGGGTAGTTGTTTACTAGATTGAAATGGTCTATGACCGACGACGTCGGCACTCCGCCCTCGGGGTGGTCAGCCCGTCGAGTTCGAGAACCACATTGGCCTAACCACCAACAGAAAAGAAACTGCCGCCTAACCACTAGGTAGCTCCACTACCTTTCCACCACTAGCGGGAAACC
>NZ_JASPHJ010000034.1:0-987 GCF_030229085.1 Corynebacterium sp. MSK158 | reverse complement strand
TCGCCGACAACACCTCAGTCCTTGTCATTGTCGATCAACCCAACAACATCAGCCGATTAACCGTCGCAGTCGCCCAACACATAGGGCAGACGATCGCTATCTACCAGGGCTTGCGATGCGACAGCTCTCTCGCATCCACGTCGGCAACTCCAAGACCGATGTACGCGACGCCTACGTCATCGCCCATGCCGGTCTTAACCTTCCAGACGCCCTGCGCAGCGTCGACCGCGTTGAGGAAGTCTTTACCCAGCCAAAAGTTCTCAACGGTATCGACGAAGACCTCGCCCGAGCCTACACACGCCTAATTAACCAGATGCGATCCGCGCTCGTGGGAACCAATCCTGCCTTCGAACATGTCCTGCACGGACAGATGATTCACCGAAAATGGATCCTCCACCTACTTGCAAAATACGGCGGCCCCACCAAGATTCGACGCATCGGTAAAACACGCCTAGCAGCCTTTGCGCGCAGTCACAAAGCGCGCAATCCCGAGCCTGTCATCCATGCCATGCTTGCTGCCATCCACACACAGACCGTGTCCATTGCCGGCGCAGAATACCCCGAACTTAGCGTAGCAATGTCCGCCAAAGACGCACTGGCCAAACTAGCACATCGCAAGGAAATAGAAGCACAGGTACTCAAGCTCATTCAAGACATTCCTCAAACCGAGATTCTTTTATCCATGCCCGGCATCGGCCCACGTAGCGCAGCACAGATCCTCATGACTGTTGGCGATATGTCCGACTTCCCCGATGCAGCGCACCTAGCGTCCTATGCAGGCCTATCACTGCGGACGACTCAGTCGGGAACGTCCATTATGTCGAATCGCCCAACCGCGCTGGCAACAAAAATTAAAGAACGCCCTATGGCAATCGTCTTTTGCATCGATCAGATTCCACGAGCGTTCCCGGCAATTCTATGAACGAAAACGCAAAGACGACAAAAGACACAACGCCGCAGTCGTCGCACTCGCACGCCGACGCCTCA
>NZ_JASPHJ010000033.1:0-1312 GCF_030229085.1 Corynebacterium sp. MSK158 | reverse complement strand
CAAAAAGGGCCTTGGCATTCAACCGTTGATGGATGCGGTGACAGGGCTGTTCCAACCGATTGGGGAACAGGGGAGCGCCGCCCTATGCGGCAGCGTTTTCAAGGTGGAGTATACAGATTGCGGCCAGCGGCGTGTCTATCTACGGCTATACAGCGGAACGCTGCGCCTGCGGGATACGGTGGCCCTGGCCGGGAGAGAAAAGCTGAAAATCACAGAGATGCGTATTCCATCCAAAGGGGAAATTGTTCGGACAGACACCGCTTATCCGGGTGAAATTGTTATCCTTCCCAGCGACAGCGTGAGGTTAAACGATGTATTAGGGGACCCAACCCGGCTCCCTCGTAAAAGGTGGCGTGAGGACCCCCTCCCCATGCTGCGGACGTCGATTGCGCCGAAAACGGCAGCGCAAAGAGAACGGCTGCTGGACGCTCTTACGCAACTTGCGGATACTGACCCGCTTTTGCGCTGCGAGGTGGATTCCATCACCCATGAGATCATTCTTTCTTTTTTGGGCCGGGTGCAGTTGGAGGTTGTTTCCGCTTTGCTGTCGGAAAAATACAAGCTTGAAACAGTGGTAAAGGAACCCACCGTCATTTATATGGAGCGGCCGCTCAAAGCAGCCAGCCACACCATCCATATCGAGGTGCCGCCCAACCCGTTTTGGGCATCCATCGGACTGTCTGTTACACCACTCCCGCTTGGCTCCGGTGTACAATACGAGAGCCGGGTTTCGCTGGGATACTTGAACCAGAGTTTTCAAAACGCTGTCAGGGATGGTATCCGTTACGGGCTGGAGCAGGGCTTGTTCGGCTGGAACGTAACGGACTGTAAGATTTGCTTTGAATACGGGCTTTATTACAGTCCGGTCAGCACGCCGGCGGACTTCCGCTCATTGGCCCCGATTGTATTGGAACAGGCATTGAAGGAATCAGGGACGCAACTGCTGGAACCTTATCTCTCCTTCACCCTCTATGCGCCCCGGGAATATCTTTCCAGGGCTTATCATGATGCACCGAAATACTGTGCCACCATCGAAACGGTCCAGGTAAAAAAGGATGAAGTTGTCTTTACTGGCGAGATTCCCGCCCGCTGTATACAGGCATACCGTACTGATCTGGCCTTTTACACCAACGGGCAGAGCGTATGCCTTACAGAACTGAAAGGGTATCAGGCCGCTGTCGGCAAGCCAGTCATCCAGCCCCGCCGTCCAAACAGCCGCCTGGACAAGGTGCGCTATATGTTTCAGAAGATAATGTAACGTCTTGCGCAATGCAAGCGTTCATTGCTGGCTATTGCGAAATATCATTGAGCG
>NZ_JASPHJ010000032.1:0-1428 GCF_030229085.1 Corynebacterium sp. MSK158 | reverse complement strand
GGCCTAAACGACAGAATGTGTTGTTTTGCGGCGTGTCGGGCTAAACGACATTTTGTGTTGGTGGAGTTTAGCGTATGTGGCCTTTGCGTATTCCCATAGAGTGGTTGTAGGCAGTGTCGATGGCACTGTCGTAGGTTGCTGGTCGGCCTTCTTCGTGGCCGCTGGTGGCTTGTTTTTCCTGGTTGGCTAGGGTTTGTGCTTTGGCGAGTGCGTCCTGGCCCCAGTTTTGCTGCCTGGCGATCTCTACAGGATCGTCAGGCAGCTGCGTATGTAGATGCAGCCACCAGTCGCAGGCGATGCGCTGTTGTTCATCGCGCAGTCCGCGGTGGGTGTGCAGGAGTTGCTTAATTTGTGAGTTCACCCCGCCTTCTAGCTTGTTGGTCGTGCGTTCCAACCGTTGGCCTTTTTCAGCTTCGGTGAGGTAGGCAAAGAGGTGTCCTTGTTGGCTCATCTTCTTTAGCTGCAGGTAGATTCCGCGGTGAGTGTAGTGGGTGTACCACCACTTTTTGTTCCGGCGCTTGGACTTTGGAATCTGATCGAAAGGGACGTCTTTGACGTAGGTACGGGCTTTGAGTTGGGTGCTAAATACGGTGCCGAACTTTTGTAGTTTCACTATCCATTCGGCTGCCTTATCTAGGTTGTCAACGGCGAGTAGTTCAAAGGAAAGCCGTCGTAGTGCTTTGCCCATCGGCGAGGTGGGGTGAAGGCCGGTGGCGCGTTGGATATTGCGCTTGACGTGGACAATGCAGCGTTGGACCGGGGTATCAGGCCATAGGTGGTGTAGTGCTTTAAGGCCTCCGGAATCCCCATCGCAGGTCACCAATTGTGGTGGGGCTAGTGGGTCGAGCAGGCGTGTGTAGGACCAGGAGGATTCTTTTGTGCACCAGAACCAATTGATGACATGGGTGGAGTCGGCAGCTACAACAAGGCACTTGGTGTTGAAGTAGGTGCCGTCGATGAAGATTTGATCGTAGATTCTCTGCTTATCAACGCTTCGGGGAGGTTGGATAAGCCAGAACGGTGTGAAGCGTCGTTGCAAAGTTCGTGGTGAAACACCGCAGGTTTTAGCTGTTTCTTCCAAGCTGTTGCTGGAGGTGAGCCAGAAGATGAAAAGGCGGAACCATTTGGCTTGCACGGCATCGTTATTCACGCGGGTGAAGGTGGCCTTGCAGGTGCGGCATCGCCATCGTTGGCGCCCAGCACTCGTTGTTCCGTGTTTCGTGCATGTCCCGCCGCAGACGGGGCATCGAGGATGATTTTTACTCATCCCCTCATCGTGAGCCTAGGTGCCTAGCACACCGGCATTCCTTTGGCGGTATTTCATGGTCGAAGCTGGAATATCCCTCTGGATAAGTGAAATAGTCCTAATATCAGCACGCCAGACCGGCTAGCCGTACAACCTCACCAACACATCGTGTCGTTTAGGCC
>NZ_JASPHJ010000031.1:0-1437 GCF_030229085.1 Corynebacterium sp. MSK158 | reverse complement strand
TGAACTGGCCCCCAAAAGTTGGACTGGTTTAATTCTAGGCGGTGAGGGACTCAAGGGCCTGATTCCGATAGTGCATCGGGGTCAGGCCCTTGAGTCGTTGTTGGATGCGTTCGGTGTTGTACCACTGGATGTAGTCTTCGATGGCTTGGTTAAAGTCCTCGACGGTGTCGAAGACTTCTCCGTGGTACATCTCGGTTTTCAAGTGGCCAAAGAAGTTCTCCATTACTGCGTTGTCGTAGCAGTTGGCTTTTCGCGACATTGACTGGACACCGCCGTTGTCACTGATCAGGTTACGCCAGGAGGAATGCTGGTACTGGAAGCCTTGATCGGTGTGCATCATCCACCCAGGCTTCGGCGCGCAGGCTGCAATCGCCTTAGTCAAGGATTCGGCGGTAAACGCTGCCGTCGGCGATGTAGCCACGGTGTAAGCGACGATTGAGCGGTCGAACAAGTCCATCACCGGTGACAAATACACTTTTCGGCCTGCGACCCTGAACTCGGTGACGTCGCTGACAAAGACGGTGTTTGGCGTGTCTGGGGTGAACTTGCGGTCAAGCTTGTTGTCAGCAATGCGACTTTTAGTTCCTGCGTAGGAAATATACGGTCTGCGTTGGCGGATCTTGGCCCGAAGCCCCATCTGGCGCATGAGTTTGTAAACGAGTTTGTGGTTGACCACCCAGCCCTTGTTGCGCAGGTCCAGCAACACTCGCCGATAGCCGTAGCGATGTTTGTTAACCTCGAAGCTTTCCCGGATAGCGTCCTTGATCGCAGCGTGCTTATCTGGCTCGCTGAGTCGTTTCTGGTGGTAGAAGAATGTCGCCCGCGGCATACCGGCTGCCTCTAGGAGGTACTCCAAGCGGTGGTGAGACTTGAGGATGACGATCGCTTGGACTTTCAGGCGCGTCCCTGATTCCTCAAGTCCCGCAATTTTTTTAGGTAGGCATTTTCGGCCCGCAACCGTTCGTTTTCGCGACGTAGCTTATCTTCTTCAGAAAGCACTTTCGGCTTAGCTGAACCTTTAGGCCTGCCCTTCGGCTTCGGTTTTAAGGCGTCATCGCCGCCTTTGCGCCATTTCCGCGACCAATATCCAACCACTTGGTCTGACGACAGGCCAAACTCACGGGCAAGACTCATCTTTGACTCGCCAGTGAGATGGCGTTGGACAACTTCCTTTTTGATCTCGAAGGAGTACTGCTGCTTTGAAGGCTTTTCCACAAGACACAGCTTGCCATGGAGCAAGAACCGACGAAACAAAGCGCGAACTGGATAAACACCAACACCGACATGATGCGCTGCAGCCCAGTAACTACAACCCTGCTCGAAAAGGGCCACCAATTCTTCCCGCTGCCCCGCCGACAACGAACTACGTGTATGCATACAACTGCTCCCCACTAGTAGGTAACTGATTTCTCAGTCCAACTAATGGGGAGCAGTTCA
>NZ_JASPHJ010000030.1:0-1439 GCF_030229085.1 Corynebacterium sp. MSK158 | reverse complement strand
TGAACTGCTCCCCATTAGTTGGACTGAGAAATCAGTTTCCGATTAGTGGGGAGTAGTTTTCATTGAGAGCTCGAAGTTTGGTGAGTGAGCATCAGCGGGAGCAGTTGGTTGAACTATTTGAGCAAGGCGTGGGCTATCGTGCCGCTGCTACTGCTCTTGGTGTCTCCACATACGCCGCCCGTATGCTCTGTCGTCGGTTTAAGCTGCATGGCAGACTATGTCTTGTGGAAAAACCGACTAAGCAGCAGTATTCGTTCGAAATCAAGAAGGAAGTTGTCCAACGCCACCTTTCTGGTGAGACAGCGATGGATCTTGCGCGCGAGTTTGGCCTGTCATCAGAGCACTTGGTCGGCGGATGGTCGAGGAAATGGCGTAAAGGTGGCGATGAGGCACTAAAACCGAAGCCGAAGGGCAGGCCCAAGGGTTCGGGCACGCCGAAGCCGCTTTCGGAGGAAGCGAAGCTGCGTCGCCAGATCGCGCGGTTGGAAGCGGAAAACGCATATCTAAAAAAATTGCGGGACTTGAGGAATCAGGGACACGCCTGAAGGTCCAGGCGATTGTCATCCTCAAGTCACGGCATCGTCTGCAATACCTTTTGGATGCGGCCGGCATGGCACGGTCGACATTCTTCTATCACCAGAAACGACTCAGCGATCCGGATAAGCACGCTGCGCTCAAAGACGCGATCCGGGGAAGCTTCGAGCGCAACAAGTATCGCTAC
The DNA here is from genome assembly GCF_030229085.1 of Corynebacterium sp. MSK158. Lineage (NCBI taxonomy): Bacteria > Bacillati > Actinomycetota > Actinomycetes > Mycobacteriales > Corynebacteriaceae > Corynebacterium > Corynebacterium sp. MSK158. The sequence continues at coordinate 718 of NZ_JASPHJ010000030.1, read as the reverse complement.
GGCTACCGACGAGTGCTACTTGACCTGCGCAACCAGGGGTGGGTGGTCAATCACAAGCTCGTCTACAAACTCATGCGCGAGATGGGGCTTCGAGCCAAGGTCCGCCAGCGCAGGCCATATGTTTCTTATAACGGGACGATCAGCCACATTGCCGACAACACACTTGACCGCAAGTTCACTCCAGATAAGCCAAATACCGTCTTTGTGAGCGACGTCACCGAGTTCAGGGTCGCAGGCCGCAAGGTCTACCTGTCACCGGTGATGGATCTGTTCGACCGTTCAATCGTTGCCCACACCGTGGCTACATCGCCGTCGACAGCGTTTACCGCCGATTCTTTAACTAAGACGATTAAAACGTGTGCGCCTGAGCCTGGGTGGATGATGCATACCGATCAAGGTTTCCAGTACCAGCATTCGTCCTGGCGCAACCTGATTCATGACAACGGTGGTGTTCAGTCAATGTCGCGTAAAGCCAACTGTTACGACAACGCGGTCATGGAGAATTTCTTCGGGCACTTAAAAACCGAGATGTACCACGGAGAAGTCTTCGACACCGTCGCAGAGTTCAACCAGGCCATCGACGAGTACATCCAGTGGTACAACACCGAACGCATCCAACAACGACTCAAGGGCCTGACCCCGATGCAATATCGAAATCAGACCCTTGAAGCCCTAACCGCCTAGAATTAAACCAGTCCAACTTTCGGGGGCCAGTTCA